>NZ_MUFM01000059.1:0-7696 GCF_001996125.1 Salinivibrio sp. PR932
GAGTCATCCCTAGAGCTTCGAGCTCTCTAAAGGGTTGTTCTAGACTAGAACGTTGATAGGCAGGGTGTGTAAGCGCTGTGAGGCGTTGAGCTAACCTGTACTAATTGCCCGTGAGGCTTAACCATACAACACCCAAGAGGTTTTGGGTTGGACTTAAAATAAGCCAGTTGATTGTGGCGAGAACAAACAGCTTTCTAGGTTGATGGTTTTCACTTTTTAAAAAAGTGAAGACAAAACAAAATTTTGCTTGGCGACCATAGCGCTTTGGACCCACCTGAYTCCATGCCGAACTCAGTAGTGAAACGAAGCAGCGCCGATGGTAGTGTGGGGTCTCCCCATGTGAGAGTAGGACATCGCCAGGCTTTGATTATAAATTGTGACTGTTGCTTGCGATTTTTGATAGCTACGGTGCTCATGTACTGACGTACACTGCGCGTCTCGCTTCAAAACTCCCGTCACACAGACACAATTTAAGCATCAAAGCGGATATATGTAAGACTTTGATGAGAAAACACCAAGCCCTGACCTGACGGTCAGGGCTTTTTTTGTATCTTGAGAGTGCATCAGCCCTGCGCGTCTCGATTCAACATCCTCATCGCATCAAACAAGATAATCTAATTAGAGCTTAATGTTGGGCTTTAGTTAGCAAAAATTTAAGCATCAAAGCGGATGTGTGTAAGACTTTGATGAGAAAACATCAAGCCCTGACCTTATGGTCGGGGCTTTTTTGTATCTTGAGGGTGTATCAGCCCTATGCGCCTCGCTTCAAAACTCCCGTCACACAGACATAATTCAATCATCAAAGCAGATAAACGTAAGACGTGAAGTTCAAACACTAAGCTCTGAACTGACAGTCGGGGCCTAATCTTATCGCAGTCATCTTGAGTAATACTGGCACGGGTGATGTGACGCTTTGTTCGTTGTTGCAGCTACATATAGATATGCGATGTGTGACTGCCAGCCATTATTTTATCCGTGCTGATTCGTATCTAGCAGGCATAAAAAAGCCCCCAATTTTGGAGGCTTTAGCCTGAGTGTTTCGCTCTCTTTTAGCGTGGGTTTTTCTCAATGAGTTCACGCGTCCTCTGGGCCGGCTCTTCAAGCCCCAGCTTTTCGTAGGCTTTTAACATTAATGGTAGAGAAGCACGCGCGGCCTCTGTATCTGGAAAGTCTCGCTGTATAGCCTGACAACGATTCACGGCGGCAACCCAAGCTTCGCGACGAATATAGAAATCCGCAGTGGCCAATTCATAGTTAGCTAAGCGGTTTTTCAGTGCCACCATCCGTGCTTTCGCGTCTGCAGCATATTCACTATTAGGGTAGCGTTCGAGTAAGCGACGAAAATCGGCAAAGGCCTTTCTGGCGGGTTCAGGGTCGCGATCATTACGCTCCATGCGGAGAATATCGTGGATCAGGCTGCGATCTTGCGCCATGTGAACCAAACCACGCATATAGACTACCCAATCGCTTTCTGGGTGAGCTGGATGCATACGGATAAAACGATCTATGGTGGCTTCTGCGAGCGCGAGATCGTCGTTTTTGTAATAGGCGTAGATCAGATCAAGCTGGACTTGATCGGAGTATGCGCCAAACGGATAGCGTGAATCGAGCGCTTCGAGTTTTTCGATCGCAGTGATCCAAGCGCCTTTGTTTAACTGCGCCTCTGCATCTTGATACAGCTTAGATGGCGGATCATCTTGAACGACTTGGTTGTTACTTGAACAGCCCGCGAGTATTGAGGTGGCTAACAGCGCAGTAAGCGTAAGGCGTTTCATGGGTTATCGCACTTCCTTGAAAAGTTTTTATGCCATCTGGATTACGGTCGCAGCGGCAAACAGATACAATGTCATTATTCCGGCTATTTTATCCAGTGACAGGCGACTATAGCAAAAGGCGAGAGCGGGCGATACGCCACACGCCGCCATAACGACTGTCGCGAGGGATTAGTCATAGAAATCACAGAAAAGTTCGATATGGCACAACAGATAGAATTATCTCACCACATTCAAGACCACCAACTGGGCCAACGACTCGACCAAGCAATTGCAGAGCTGTTCCCTGACTACTCGCGTTCTCGGATCAAAACATGGATCCAAGCAGGGCAAGTGCGCTTAGACGGAGAGGTAATGGATAAGCCTCGCCATAAAGTGATGGGGGGAGAAGCGATACAGATCCAAGCGGAAGTGGAAGATGATAATCGCTGGATCCCGCAAGATATCCCTCTAGATATTGTCTACGAAGATGATGACTTGTTGGTAATTAACAAACCTGCAGGTTTAGTCGTGCATCCGGGCGCTGGGTGCCCAGATGGCACTATCTTAAACGGATTATTGTATCTATATCCTGAGATCGGCGATGTGCCTCGCGCAGGTATCGTGCACCGGCTCGATAAAGATACGACAGGGTTGATGGTTGTCGCTAAAACCATCCCAGCGCAAACGCGATTAGTGCGTGCCTTGCAAAAGCGTAAAATTACTCGCGAATATGAGGCGATTGCGATCGGGAATATGACCGGAGGCGGATTGGTGGATAAGCCCATTGGCCGTCACGCCACCAAGCGCACCCATATGGCGGTACACGAGCTAGGCAAGCCCGCAATCACCCACTATCGGGTAGCGGAGCATTTTCGAGGTCATACACGGCTAAGGCTGCGATTGGAAACCGGACGCACTCACCAAATTCGTGTCCATATGGCCTATTTGAACCATCCTTTGGTAGGCGATCCTTTATATGGAGGAAAGGCTAAGCCACCGCGTCAGGCGGACGATGTGTTGGTTCAAGGTTTGCGTCAGTTCAAACGACAAGCTTTGCATGCAGCGATGCTACGCTTAGATCATCCGGTGACGGGCGAGCAAATGGAATGGCATGCCCCGGTTCCTGAGGATATGGTCGCGTTGACCGAGCTACTCAGAGATGACCAAGCGAAATACGGTGAAGAGGACTATTAATGGAATGTATCCAGCCTGACTGGCCCGCGCCGCGTCATGTAAAGGCACTGACTACCACTCGCCTCGGTGGGACGAGTCAGGGCGCCTTTTCAGGCTGGAACCTTGGCCTACATGTGGGGGATGACGCTGAAGTTGTCTCGCAAAATAGGGCCATTCTGCAAGCGCTGGTTGGTGGTCCTATCACCTGGCTTAATCAAGTTCATGGTACACAGGTAGCACGGCTACCGTGTGTTGAGAGCTTGCCAGACGCTGATGCGGCGGTGACGGACGTATCTGGTCAAGTGTGTACAGTGATGACCGCTGACTGCTTACCTGTTTTGATCACCGATCGGCAGGGATCACAAGTTGCGGCTGTACATGCAGGTTGGCGAGGGCTACTCGACGGAGTTATAGAGGCAACCGTCGCCACGTTTACGGACTCGACCCAATGTATGGCTTGGCTGGGGCCGGCAATCGGTCCCATGCATTTTGAGGTCGGGCAGGAGGTTTATGACGCTTTTACGCGCGACTGCCCGGCGGCTCGCTCAGCTTTCGTTCGCCAACCGCATCAGAAGTATCTTGCCGACTTGTATCTGCTGGCGAAACAGCGCCTTGCCAAAATGGGCGTCACGGACGTGTACGGTGGCGACCATTGTACTTACCAGCAACGAGAACAGTTCTATTCTTACCGACGTGATGGGCAAACAGGCCGTATGGCCAGTTGTATTTGGCTGACAAAATAAAGTCAGTGGCGATGGTTGAAAACCTCACTGATGGTGCCCATTTATTCATCAAGCTAAGGTGTTAAGTGGGAGGAGCTATGCGCCTTGATCGTTTTACCAGTAAATTTCAAATCGCTATTTCTGATGCACAGTCACTGGCATTAGGACGTGATCATCAATATATCGAACCCGTTCACTTGATGAGCGCATTGCTCAATCAAGATAGCAGTGCGATTCGCCCTTTACTCACCATGATGAACGTAGATGTGAGCCAACTGCGTTCTAGCCTTTCTGAATTACTTGATCGCTTACCTAAAGTGACAGGGACGGGCGGCGAAGTTCAGCTTTCTAATAATCTCGGTATCCTCTTCAACCTGTGCGATAAGATCTCGCAAAAGCGTAAAGACAAGTACATCTCGTCTGAGTTATTTGTGTTAGCCGCGGTGGAAGATAAAGGACCATTAGGTGAGTTGTTGCGCAGCCATGGCTTAACCAGCCAAAAAGTGGAAGAGGCGATTGAGAAAGTCCGCGGTGGGCAACAAGTGGATGACCCTAATGCGGAAGAAAATCGACAAGCGCTTGAAAAATTCACCATCGATCTCACTGAGCGAGCGGAGCAGGGCAAACTGGATCCTGTGATTGGTCGCGATGATGAAATTCGTCGTACCGTACAAGTGTTGCAGCGGCGTACCAAAAACAATCCCGTGTTAATCGGTGAACCCGGTGTCGGTAAAACCGCCATTGTGGAAGGCTTAGCTCAGCGTATCGTCAACGGTGAGGTTCCTGAAGGGCTACGCAAAAAACGCGTTCTCTCGCTAGACATGGGCTCTTTGGTGGCCGGCGCGAAATACCGTGGTGAATTCGAAGAACGTTTAAAAGCGGTGTTGAATGAACTTGCGAAAGAAGAAGGCAATGTCATTCTCTTCATCGATGAATTACACACCATGGTCGGTGCAGGCAAAGCCGAAGGAGCAATGGATGCGGGCAACATGCTGAAGCCGGCGTTGGCTCGCGGGGAGCTCCACTGTGTTGGCGCAACCACACTGGATGAATATCGCCAGTATGTAGAAAAAGATGCTGCGCTAGAGCGCCGTTTCCAAAAAGTGTTGATCAACGAGCCTACAGTGGAAGATACGGTGGCGATTTTACGCGGACTCAAAGAGCGTTATGAGCTGCACCACGCCGTTGAAATTACCGACCCAGCGATTGTTGCGGCTGCAAGTCTATCGCACCGTTATATTGCTGATCGGCAACTGCCCGATAAAGCCATTGACTTGATTGATGAAGCTGCGTCGAGCATTCGTATGCAAATCGACTCTAAGCCCGAATCGCTCGACCGTTTAGAGCGTCGCATTGTGCAGCTTAAAATTGAGCAGCAAGCGTTAGAGAAAGAAGAAGATACCGCCAGTCGTAAGCGTCTCGACAGCCTGAAAGAGGAGCTCGACACCAAAGAGCGCGAATACGCTGAATTGGAAGAAGTCTGGAATACAGAAAAAGCGGCAGTATCGGGGACGCAACACATCAAGGCGGCGCTCGAGCAGGCGCGTACGGATATGGAAATTGCCCGTCGTGCTGGCGACTTGAGCCGCATGTCGGAACTGCAATACGGCAAAATTCCTGAGCTCGAAAAACAATTGGATCTTGCTAGCCAAGCCGAAATGCAAGAAATGACCTTGCTGAAAAACCGCGTGACGGATAGCGAGATCGCGGATGTTATCTCGCGCCAAACCGGCATTCCGGTTGCGCGCATGCTAGAAAGCGAGAAAGAAAAACTGCTCAATATGGAAGCGGCATTGCACGAGCATGTTATCGGGCAAGATGAAGCGGTAAGTGCGGTTGCGAATGCCATTCGTCGTAGTCGTGCAGGTTTGGCCGATCCAAATCGCCCGATTGGCTCCTTCCTTTTCCTTGGGCCAACAGGGGTGGGTAAAACCGAACTATGTAAGTCGCTTGCCGAGTTCATGTTCGATAGCCGTGATGCCATGGTACGGATTGATATGTCCGAGTTTATGGAGAAGCACTCAGTGGCTCGCCTTGTTGGGGCACCTCCGGGTTATGTCGGCTATGAAGAAGGCGGATATCTCACTGAAGCCGTGCGGCGGCGACCTTATTCCGTTATTTTGCTCGATGAAGTGGAAAAAGCTCACCCAGATGTATTCAACATCTTGCTGCAAGTGTTGGATGATGGGCGTCTTACCGACGGCCAAGGTCGGACAGTCGACTTCCGTAACGCGGTCGTGATCATGACATCTAACCTAGGCTCTGATCGTATTCAAGAGCACTTCGGTGAACTTGACTACGCAGGTATGAAACAGACGGTGATGGATGTCGTTGCACATCACTTCCGCCCTGAATTCATTAACCGTATCGATGAGGCGGTGGTTTTCCACCCCTTGGCGGAAGATCATATTAAGAATATTGCTAGATTGCAGATGCAAGAAGTTGCACGTCGTATGGCGGAACGAGACTTTACCCTTGAAGTGACAGAAGCGGCGTTAGCCATGGTCGCGAAAGGAGGCTTTGATCCTGTCTATGGCGCGCGACCACTCAAACGGGCAATTCAGCAATCGATAGAGAACCCACTTGCTCAGCAAATACTGAGTGGCGATCTCCTGCCTGGGCGACCTGTTGTTCTCGATGTCGAGAATGAACAAATTATTGCTAAACAAGGCTAATCGAACCAAACCGCAAAAAAGCCACCGTTTTAGGTGGCTTTTTTATGGCTATACCACCTAAATTGGCGAGAAAACTTGCGAATTGTTGGGTTTTTGTTCGGTCGGTATTTTTTCTTTAAAAACCCCTTGCGTCACAAAAATACCTCTCTATAATGCGCTCCTCGTTGGCACGGCAAACCGCGCTAACAAACGGCAGCAAAGCCAAGTAAACAAAAAGCTTGACTCACTGCCTCGGTGGCGTAAAATGCCACTCCCGCTCAAGATTGAGCGATGCTCTTTAACAATTTGACCTATGCAATCTGTGTGGGCACTCGTTGAGAATAGACRAAAAGATTTATTCGATGAACTGAGTGACCAAACGACAACTTTTATAGTTGTTCGGCACAGTCAATTCGTTTTTCTCTTYGGAGAGAAACAGTAATCAGTATTCATTGAGCTGAAACTTCGGTTTCGAAAAAAACTTTAATTGAAGAGTTTGATCATGGCTCAGATTGAACGCTGGCGGCAGGCCTAACACATGCAAGTCGAGCGGAAACGGCAGTATTGAAGCTTCGGTGGATTTACTGGACGTCGAGCGGCGGACGGGTGAGTAACGGCTGGGAACCTGCCCTRACGAGGGGGATAACCGTTGGAAACGACGGCTAATACCGCAATCCTTAGCTGGTTTGAGAGGATGATCAGCCACACTGGGACTGAGACACGGCCCAGACTCCTACGGGAGGCAGCAGTGGGGAATATTGCACAATGGGGGAGACCCTGATGCAGCCATGCCGCGTGTGTGAAGAAGGCCTTCGGGTTGTAAAGCACTTTCAGCAGTGAGGAAGGTAGTGTACTTAATACGTGCATTGCTTGACGTTAGCTGCAGAAGAAGCACCGGCTAACTCCGTGCCAGCAGCCGCGGTAATACGGAGGGTGCGAGCGTTAATCGGAATTACTGGGCGTAAAGCGCATGCAGGCGGTTTGTTAAGTCAGATGTGAAAGCCCGGGGCTCAACCTCGGAACCGCATTTGAAACTGGCAGGCTAGAGTCTTGTAGAGGGGGGTAGAATTTCAGGTGTAGCGGTGAAATGCGTAGAGATCTGAAGGAATACCAGTGGCGAAGGCGGCCCCCTGGACAAAGACTGACGCTCAGATGCGAAAGCGTGGGTAGCAAACAGGATTAGATACCCTGGTAGTCCACGCCGTAAACGATGTCTACTTGGAGGCTGAGGTTTAAGACTTTGGCTTTCGGAGCTAACGCATTAAGTAGACCGCCTGGGGAGTACGGCCGCAAGGTTAAAACTCAAATGAATTGACGGGGGCCCGCACAAGCGGTGGAGCATGTGGTTTAATTCGATGCAACGCGAAGAACCTTACCTACTCTTGACATCCAG
>NZ_MUFM01000006.1:0-129433 GCF_001996125.1 Salinivibrio sp. PR932
TTCCCACATGGTATTATGGTAAGGCTTGATTTTTCTACAGAATTCTGATAAACATCAACTTTTGCTCTCAAAAAGTCCAGTGAAGTATGATTTTCACAAGAGTCCAATACTTTCGTATAATTTTTAAAATTTTCATCATCCATCCTTTCACTTTTAGATTTCTTTTTTGAATTCAAGATCATATATATTCGTTGCAACTCAATATATCCAGCTTTAAAATTATTAGCTCTTTCTCTAAAACGTCCTAAGGAGCTGAATAACGAGAAGCCAAAAACAAAAACTGAGAAGCAGACAAAAACCTTAGATATTATCTCAGGTTGCTTTTCACCAATAAATATTATGGAAGAGGCGACTCCCCAAAGGGAGTACCAGAACATAAAAAAATCTGAATATCGGGCATGTTTAAGTAGACGCTCTTCTGCTTTTATCCAACATTTCCTTGTCCACCAAACATTATCTTTATTCATTTACTCCTCCTAAAAGAGCTCCGCTGGGAAAACTTTGAGACCGTTAACGCCTCTAAGTCTTTACTTGAGGCTACTGTCACCTTCATGACAGTAAGCGATAGAATCGCCTCTTGATTAGAGCCACCTCCACTCTATCTAAGGGAGGCTTATTCAGTCACACACCAGCGGAGCTAGAATAAATACTAGCAGCTGTAAAAAGTCCATACAATTGAAAAAGTAAACGTGAGTGACTATGGATTTTTTAAACAAACGTAAATCAATAAATACAGTGGAAGTTCATATCCTCCCCCCTAATCCTTCCTATGCTGACTCTCCACTTCTTCGGCGAGCATGCCGTAGATCACGATCAGGTTATAACTGACCATGCCGAGGACTTGGCCGTTTTCAATAACGGGCGCGCGGCTGATGCCGAAGCGTTCGAATAAACGGGCGCAGTATTTCACGTTCATATTGGGAGAGACGCCAAGCGCGGGTTTGGTCATAATTTCATAAACGTTGACCCGTGATGGCGCGCGGTTTTTGGCGAGCACTTTTTTGGCAATGTCGTTCATTAACACAATGCCGAATTCGTCATGCTCATCGCGTTTATTGACGATAATCGCTTTCACTTCTTGTTCGCGTGCAATGCGGATCGCTTCTTCGACCGTGGTGAGCCCATCAATACACACGGCATGGGCATGCATCACATCTCTTACCGTTTTATGTTGTTTCATAACTCGTCCTTCACCACTTCGGTTAATTCTCGCATTTGGTGGGCTACGCCCACGGCATCTTCCACATCTATTTGCACCGCAATACCACTGCCGGAGGTGGCATCAAACTCGCCCACGTCATTAATGGTTTCGAGAATAGCGCGTGATAAGTGCTCTTCCACCAAGAAGATAGCCACGTCTCGCTGTACATCCAGCGTCAGCCCTAAAAAGGTTTTCTTTTTCACCAAGCCTTCGCCACGCGCGTTGTTAATAATGGTCGCGCCGGTAGCGCCGGCTTGTCTGGCGGCATCGAGCACCGCATCGGTTTTAGCGTCTTCAATAAACGCCATGATTAATTTGAACCGCATAGGCTCTCCTTACGATGAACGCTGTGCGTGCTTTTTCTGTAAATAGGCTGTGATTTGGGCATAGCCCATCACGGTGATCATCGGAAACAAACTGGCAAACGCAATTAAGCCAAACCCATCGAGCATCGGGTTTCTTCCCGGTACGGTAGAGGCTAGCCCTAATCCCAGCGCCGTTACCAAGGGCACGGTGACGGTTGAGGTGGTCACCCCTCCAGAATCATAGGCCAAGGGCACGATAAACGGCGGGGCAAAATAGGTTTGGATCACCACCACCACATAGCCGGTGATGATGTAGTAATGGAGCGGGTCGCCCACCACAATGCGATAGCACCCCAAGGCAATTCCCATTGCCACGCCAAGCGCCACCGAGGCCCGTAAGCCGTTCACTCGAATCGCTCCGCCCGAAACCTTGGCCGCTTTGATCGCCACCGCGATCAATGAGGGTTCGGCCACCGTGGTGCTAAAACCAATTGCGGCACCAAATAGGTATACCCAGTAATAGGCCTGCCAATTAATCTCGCCGCCTGCTTTGAGTGCGTCGCCAACAAAATCAGTGGCAGTAAGCTGCTCGGCCATCGAAGCCCCAAGCGGGAATAGCGCCAGCTCCAGCCCCATTAAAAATAGGCTCAAGCCCAAAATGACATAGAAAAAACCAAACAAGATCCGTTTGGGGTTGTTGAGCGCTTTGCGCAGCACAAAGAGTTGAAAGCCAAAGATGATCGCGATAATCGGGATCACATCGCGCACGGTGGAGAAAAAGGTGTCGATAAACAGGCGCAGACCATCCATCACGCCACCACCATGCCGTAAGCCATCACAAAGATCATCGGTGATAGCGAGGCGAACGCAATCAAACCAAAGCCATCCACCATCGGGTTACGCCCTTTAATCACGGTTGCCAACCCCACGCCGAGCGCGGTCACCAATGGCACTGTAATCGTGGAGGTGGTTACCCCACCCGAGTCATAAGCAATGCCGATAATGCTGGGCGGTGCCACCATAGTCATCGCCACCACCAGCAAGTAGCCGCCGATAATTAAGCGGTGGATCGGCCAACCTTTCATAATCCGCACTACGCCAAGCACAATCGCAAAGCCGACAGAAAGCGCCACGGTTAGCCGCAGCCCATTGGCGTAGCTGTCTTTGGCTGCCTCTGTGGTGTTTATCATCCCGCCATTGGCGGCCACATCAGCCGCTTCCGCCGCCACCGCGGTGAGTGCAGGTTCCGCAATCGTGGTGCCAAAGCCAAGTAGGAAGGCAAACGCAATTAACCACCCTAAACTGCCTTTGTGGGCCAGCGAATGCGCCATCGATTCGCCAATCGGGAACAGCCCCATGTCTAAGCCGTACACAAATAAGGTCAGCCCAACGACCACGAGCACTAGCCCAATGGTGATGGATAACCAATTGGGCAATGGCTGGTTAAGGACAACCACTTGAAAGAAACCAATCACTAAAATGATGGGTAAGAGATCGCGAAAACTGCCAAGTAGTGATTTGAACAACGCCTGCATGTGGGTGACATGACTCCCTGCGTAACGAACATCGACCTTGAAAAGGCACAGTGTTTATATGCCTATTTATGTTAGCACTCCCAATGTGCGGTGCGAGTGACAAAGCAGAAAACTGCGCGATCAAACCAATTTTCGCTGCCACACGTAACAGGATACAAAGCAACCACTTGCGCTTAGTGGAAAAGCCCCTTAGCGTTAACAGCAGAGATTTCGTCACCCTTTTAGGACTCTAGGCATGAATATTTTAATCACAGGTGGCACGGGCCTGATTGGCAAAGCCTTGGTCGCCAAGCTGCAGCCGCAACATCAACTCACCGTGCTCTCGCGCGACAAAGAAAAGGTGACAAAGATATTCGGGGACTCGGTCGCCGCGATAGAGCGTCTTGACGACCTTCCCCACCTGAATGATTTTGATGCTGTGATTAACCTTGCCGGTGAGCCAATTGCCGATAAGCGTTGGAGCGAGCAGCAAAAAGGGATCATTTGTACCAGCCGTTGGGGGCTAACAGAAAAGCTGGTGGAGAAAATCCATGCCAGCAGCACGCCGCCCCATACTTTTATTAGCGGCTCGGCAGTGGGGTACTACGGCGATCAGCAAGACCATCCATTCGATGAAACCTTGGTGGTCCATGCCGATGATTTTGCTCAGCATGTGTGTCATCAGTGGGAAAAAATTGCCTTAAAAGGCGCCTCGCAACATACGCGAGTCTGTCTGCTGCGTACCGGTGTGGTGTTAAGCGCTGAAGGCGGCGCACTAAAACGGATGATGTTGCCCTACCAACTTGGCCTTGGTGGCCCGATAGGAAAAGGCCAGCAATACATGCCGTGGATCCATATTGATGATATGGTCGCAGCAATCATTCATTTGCTCGACTCGCCTGCGTTGCAAGGGCCGTTTAACTGCACCGCGCCAGAGCCGGTCACCAATAAACGCTTTAGTCAGGCGCTAGCCAGCGCCTTAAAACGCCCGCACCTTTTCTTTGTGCCTACCGTGGCGATTAAGGCCATGATGGGGGAAGCCTCGCACTTGCTGCTCGATAGCCAGCGCGCCCTGCCCCATGCTCTTGAAGATTCAGGGTTTAAGTTCCAACACCCCAAAGTAGAAGAAGCGATGGCGTCACTATTTTAATCGCCCATTCGCTTTTCGCCTAAGCGTGTTGCTGGTTAGATTTTTCGGGCGTTCTCCACAACAAAGCGGGTATCAAAAAAATTGATACCCGCTTTTTGCATATGAAAGGCGAACGCTTATCCGCCGCCCCGTATTAACGCCGCTGCGGATCAATCAGTTTGCGCAGCATCGAGGCGACCGTGACAAACACCAGCGCGACGGCCACAACAGGCAACACCGCCCAAAGCTCAGGGTGCAAGCGTACCTCCATTTCAAAGCCCCATTTCAGCAGGCCGACCATCGCCGCTTCTGCGCCCAGCACCGCCATCAGGCCCGATACAAAGGCCATCACGCCGTACTCGCTCCATAAGGTGCGCTGAATACGGGTACGGCTCGCGCCCAAGGTGCGATAGAGGTTTATCTCCTGCTGACGCTCGCTCAGGCTGATACGCAGCAAGGTGAGCAGCAATAATAAGCCGCTGATCACCGCCAGCCCAGCCAACACCGAGAGCGACAAGCCAATTTGACGCAAAATCGATTGAATGCGACTGCTCATGGTGCGCAAATCAAGCAGCGTAACGGTCGGGTACTCCCGCGCCAAGCGATTGAGCAAAGGCGTTTGCGATTCATCGAGCCTGAAGCTCACTAGCCAGTTAGCCGGTTTATTGGCAAGCGTCTCGCGGTCGAAAATAAAGTAGAAGTTAGGCCGCATATTGCGCCACTCGACTTCACGAATCGAGTTCACCGTGGCAGTAAAGTCTTGGCCGGTCACGCTAAAGGTCAGACTGTCACCAATCTCAATCCCCAAGCGCTCGGCAATGTCTGCCTCCACCGACACGCCATTCTCGGTTGGCCAGTCTCCGGCAATCACCTCATTGTGCGACGGCAAACTGTCTCGCCAAGTAAAATTAAGCTCGCGACGTAGTGCTTCATCCACTTCATCGCGCTCAACTTCATCGGTTGGGATCTGGTAACGCTCACCGTTTTTGCCCACCAGCCGGCCACGCACTATGGGATAGGCATCAGAGCGCATCAAGCTGGCGTCATCGAGTTCACCCACATAGTTTTGCTGCTCGCTCGGAGCAATATTCAGCGCAAACACATTGGGCGCATCGGGCGGCAGCATCCGTCCCCAATCAGCGAGCAAATCGGTACGCAGCAGCCAGATGATCGCCAAGAGCATAAAGGAGATCGCCAGCGCCCCTAATTGCACGCTGCTAGCCAGTTTATTGCGGGTAATTCGGCTAAGGGCCAATTTCACCGAGGGGGCGCGCACCCGTGATTTCACCAACCGGAGCAAGCCTAACCCTGCCAGCGCCAGCAAGACGATCATCACTGCCATCGCCCCCAGCACCGTCCATAGCAAGGTGTTATCAAACGCCCACAGTGCAAGCGCTCCCACTGGTATCGCGATTAAGATCGCCGCAGTGCCGCGACGTTGACGCCCACGGGCAGCCTGCGATTGCACCGCGGCCAACGCAGGCGCATCCAGCAATTTAAGCAGCGGCACGCCCAAGGCAGGCAGCGCCACCAAAAGCGCGACACCGGGCGCAAGCACCCAAGGCACCCAGCCATAGCTTGGCAGCGGTGAAGGCAGCACATCGGTCAGCGGCAAGCGCAATAACACTTCAAGCGTGTACCCCGCAGCCAAGCCCACGGCGGTGGCAAGGACAAACAATAAGGTTAACTGCCGAGCCAACCAGCGTCGCACCCATTGTTGGCTGGCGCCGAGGCTTTTTAGCATCGCCACCAAATCCGCGCGGCTTTTGGCGTAGTGCTGACAAGTTAAGGTTAACGTCGCCGCGGCCATCACAATCACCAGTACCACGGTTAACGACAAGTACTGACGGCTGCGATCCAGCATATCGCCGGTGCGATCAGAGGTGTTTTCATCCACCCAGCGCTCACCATCTTGCAGCGTGTAGCTGGCTTTAGCCGCGCTTAGGCTGGGCTCGTCACCGGTTAAAAAGTAGCGATAACGCACCCGACTGCCTTCGCGTACCACGCCAGCGGCAGGCACATCGGCTCGATGCATCATCACCGCAGGCATTTGGCTAAAGGGGTTAAACGAGAGTTCCGGCTCCGCGGCCAAGGTACCGCTCACCGTTAAATCGAGGTTACCAATCGATACGGTGTCGCCCGCTTTCACATCCAGCAAGCTAAACACCCGCTCAGACAGCCATAGCTCACCGGGTTGAATGCGTCGGTCACCACCAATGGCTTGGCCGTTTTGCTCCAGCACCAAATCACCGCGCAGCGGGTAAAGGCTATCCACCGCTTTCACGCTCACAAGCTGCATCTTTTGCTCGCTGAATGCCATGGTACCAAAGCGGGTTTGGGCAGACACTGTGGCGCCAGCTTGTTTAAACGCCTCAATTTGCTCGGTGTTAAGCGGCTGACGGGTGCGCAGCACGGTATCGGCGGCAATCAGATTACGCCCTTGCTGGGTGAGCACGTTTTCAATGCGATCGGCCAATGCTGATAGCGCAAACACACAGGTGATAATCAGTGCCAACGCCACCGCCACGGGCCAAATTTGCCCGTGTAACAGTTCGCGCCATGCCCAGCGATTGAGTAGTCCGTTGTTACTCGCCATTCACTCGCTCCTGTAGCTTGCCGCTGTCCATCATCAAGGTACGCTGACAACGCTTTGCCAGCGCCGGATCGTGGGTAACCAACACCAAGGTGGTGCCATGCTTTTCGTTCAGTTCAAACAATAAATCAATGATGGTCGCCGCGGTTTTTTGGTCAAGGTTGCCGGTCGGCTCATCGGCAAACAGCACCTGTGGGCGGATAATAAAGGCACGCGCCAAGGCCACCCGTTGTTGCTCCCCGCCAGAGAGTTGCGACGGCAAATGGCTTTCGCGCCCTTGCAAACCCACCGAGGCCAGCAGTTGCTTGGCGCGGGTTTCGTCTTCTTCCTCACCGCGAATGGTGAGCGGCAGCATCACGTTCTCAAGCGCGTTCAGTGACGGCACCAGTAAAAAACTTTGGAACACAAACCCCACCGATTCGGCCCGCAGTGCGGCGCGCGCATCTTCATCTAAGGTAGAAAGCTTGTGGCCGAGCAGATCGACCTCGCCTTCACTGGGCGTATCTAATCCTGCAAGCAAGGTCATTAAGGTGGATTTTCCTGCGCCGGACACGCCCATTAATGCAATCGACTCGCCTGCCTCGATTTGTAGCGAGACATCCTGCAGAATGGTAAGCGGCTGTTCGCGTGTCACGACATGTTTTGCAATTTTTTCGGCTCGAATAACAGGAGAGGCCATGTTACGCATCCTTACTTTGTTGTGTTTTTTGTGGGTGAG
Source organism: Salinivibrio sp. PR932 (assembly GCF_001996125.1). Lineage (NCBI taxonomy): Bacteria > Pseudomonadati > Pseudomonadota > Gammaproteobacteria > Vibrionales > Vibrionaceae > Salinivibrio > Salinivibrio sp. PR932. The sequence continues at coordinate 7,461 of NZ_MUFM01000006.1, forward strand.
CAGTGCCAGTGCACAAACGCTCCTTGTCCTTGGTGACAGCTTAAGCGCTGGCTACCAAATGGCGGCTGAACAAGCCTGGCCTGCTAAGCTGCCGCGCGCACTCAACGACCATGATGTCGAGATTGAGGTGATCAACGCCAGCATTTCCGGCGATACCACCGCCAATGGCCTGCAGCGTCTGCCTCAATTATTAGAACGCCACCAGCCCGAATGGGTGCTGATTGAGCTCGGCGGCAACGATGGCCTACGCGGGTGGTCGTTTAACCGTATACGAGACAACCTTGAACAATTGATCACCCAAACTCGTGCGGCCGATGCCACGCCTTTATTGGTACAAATCCAAATTCCGCCAAATTATGGCCAGCGCTATGCACAAGGATTTGCTGATATTTATCCTACACTGGCAGAGCAAACACAAACCCCCTTGCTGCCCTTTTTTATGGAGACTGTGATCCAAAAGCCTGAATGGATGCGTGATGATGGCATTCACCCGATGCCGGAAGCACAACCTTGGATTGCCGATTTTATGGCGGAAAAGCTCGCGCCTTATTTGTCCGACGCGCCACAATCATGAGTGAGGATGTCATGGAAACGGCTTCGCCATTAAACAACGCCATTTTCATCACCGGCTGCTCCACCGGCATCGGCTATGCCTGCGCCAAAGCTTTGCATGAGCAAGGGCACACGGTGATCGCCAGTTGCCGAAAGCCTGACGATGTCAGCCGTTTACAGCAAGAAGGCTTAACCTGTATTCAGTTGGATGTGTCAGACACGGCCAGTATCAACCAAGCGGTCGACACAATCGCGCAAATGACAGGTGGCAAACTCTTTGCGCTATTTAACAACGGCGCTTACGGCCAACCGGGCGCGCTGGAGGATTTGCCCACCGATGCCTTACGCGCCCAGTTTGAGACCAATGTGTTTGGCTGGCACCATTTAACCCAAGCCTTGTTGCCGATGCTGCTTAATTACGGCGAAGGACGCATTGTGCAAAATAGCTCGGTGCTGGGCATCGTGGCATTGAAATATCGCGGCGCCTATAACGCCAGCAAGTTTGCTCTCGAAGGCTGGACCGATACCCTGCGTTTAGAGCTGAGCGATACGCCCATTAAGGTGAGCTTAATTGAGCCTGGTCCAATTGAAACCGCGTTTCGTGCCAATGCGCTTAGTGCCTTTAAACACTGGGTCGACCCCGATAAAAGTCGCCACCAGCACGCATATCAAAGCCAAATCGACCGTCTTGCTGCAGATGAAGGCGGCAACAAATATACCCTGCCCGCCGACGCGCTCGTTGCACCACTGACGCATGCGCTGTTCTCGCCGCGTCCCAAGGTGCGTTATCGCGTGACACAACCGACAGTGTGGATGGCAATACTCAAACGGCTCCTTCCCAGCCGTTGGCTCGATCGGGTCTTGCTCAAAGGCAGTTAATGCAATGGGAAGATGATCGCAAAAAAACGTGTTTGATGTCGCAATTGTCACATCAATGTCATAGATCGCGATTAATCTAGCTTGCATGAGTGGAAGCGGCCACTTGCTGACACGCTTTCCTTCATTGGCAGCCAAGCTGCCAAGCCAATAACACCGACAATAATAAACAACAGGAGCCGGCTGATGACCTTGCATCAATTGAACTGGCTCTGCTTGAGCGTCGCTTTGTGCGTGGTGCTCGTGTTGTAACCCGCACTCGTCATCTTTGATGGACTCGCTTGCAGACCGACGAAATAGGCCACCCTAGGGTGGCTTTTTCGTATCTCAGCTGCTTGAATTTCGACGCATTTGCCCCCACCCTTATTGCAAACACACTTCGTCGGGATCCATGATGCACGCAAACTATATCGTTGAATTAACCGAACATAATTTTCAGCAAATTCTTGAGTCTTCTTCACGCACGCCGGTGCTGGTGTATTTTTGGGCAAACATGATGCCCGAAAGCGTTGAGCTGAAAACGGTTGTCGAGCAGGTGGCTCACGATAGCCACGGCACCTTTACGCTCGCCACGATCGACTGTGAAGCGCAGCAGCTGATTGCCGCCCAGTTTGGCGTCCGCGCACTGCCAACGCTGGCTCTGTTTAAAGATGGTCAGCCGGTGGATGGCCTTGCCGGCCCGCAAAATGAAGAGACGGTGCGCGAAATGCTAAATAAGCACCTGCCAAGCCCAGAAGATCAAGCGTTTGACCAAGCGCGTCAATTGATGGCGGAAGGCAATTACACCGATGCCTTGGTGATCCTAAAACCCCTTGAAAGCAGCCACGGTGAGAAGGGAGACTTTAAACTGGCGCTGGCCGAATGTCTGGTCGAGACCCAGCAGTTTGATGCAGCGCAAGCCGTGCTCGATACGGTGTTGATGCAAGATCAAGACGCGACCTACAAAGGGCTGATCGCGAAAATTGAATTGCACAATCAAGCGGCTGACGCGCCAGAGATCCGTAACTTGCAAGATGCACTGGCCGAGAACCCAGATAATGCAGATATCGCCTATGAGCTTGCGGTGCAACTTAACCAAATCAATCGTAGCGAAGACGCACTTGAGCTACTGATGAACATTCTCCGTCGCGATATGAATCACGCCGATGGAGAGGCCAAGAAAACCTTGATGGATATTCTGGCCGCATTGGGTCAAGGCAACGAAATTGCCTCACGTTATCGCCGTCAACTGTACTCGCTACTGTACTAATTGGTCACTCACGCTTGGCAGCTATTTCGCCGACGCTTTGCAGCACTGACTTTCGGTAAAATCAATGCTGCCTAGCTCACTGTCTCCGCGCAGGGCTTCGATGATCGGGCACTGCGCGTCACCATCACCGGGACACGCTTGGGTAAGCGCTTGAAGGGTGGTTTTCATCGCCGCCAGCTCGGCAATTTTTTCATCGATCTCCATCAATTTACTCTCGGCGCGTGCTTTCACATCGGCACTGCGTAAAGAAGGATCGCGCGATAACGCTAACAAATCCGCACTTTCTTCCAAGGTAAACCCCACCAATCGCGCCCGACGGATCATTTGCAACTCGCTCACGTGCTGCGCGCGATAATCACGATACCCATTGTCGGCGCGGTGTGGCGGCGTGATCAGCCCTTTCTGCTCGTAAAAGCGGATGGTTTTGGTGGTTAAACCGGTTTTTTCGGCGACTTGCTGAATTTTCATTCTCGCTCCTTGACCTTCCAGTAGCTATAAGGTTTATGGTTCAGTTTACTCGATGTTGCGACGTTTCCCCAACACGTGCGCTGTGTTGTGATCATTAAGGAGCGGAAATGACAACCATAGATACCACCATGACTTATTACACCTTGCCTCTCGACGGGCTGAGCTGCAACGGGTGTGTGAAAAAAGTGACCCAAGCAGTGGCAACGGTCGATAACGTCCGCATAGAAAAGGCGGATACACAAGCTATCTCGCTGGAAGTGCTCGGAGATAACCCTGAAGCGACGCTTAAACAGATCGTCGATGCGATCGAGGCACTGGGATATCAAGCCGGCTTTCGTCATGCTTTGGTATTAAGTGGGCTAAACTGTGGGCGCTGTGTCGCCAAAGTCGAAGCGGCATTGGATGCCCTACCCACCGTGTTTTCGCACTCGGTAACTAAAACTCATGCAGATATTCATACCAGCTTGAGCTTGGACTCCATCATCCAAACCATTGATAACCTTGGCTATCAAGTCGGTTATCAGCATGAATTGGCATTGTCGGGGTTAAGCTGCGGTCACTGCGTGGCAAAAGTGGAGCGTGCGCTCGATGAAAACGATGCCGTTTTTGACTATCAAGTCAGCAAAGACGCGGCGACCGTACGCACCACACTCAGCGCCGAGACGCTGATTGAAACGATCGTAGCGTTGGGCTTTGGGGCCACACTCATCGATCCCAGCCAAGCAACGCCCTCATCAACCGAGCCACATCAATCGCAAACCGAAACCGCCGAGGTTGAGCAACAGGCCGAAACCAAGACGCGCACTGAGCCTTCATCCAGCCACTCACGCATGCAATTTGTGTTATCCGGCATGACATGCGCAAGCTGTGTCAAAAGTGTTGAAACTGCTATCAGCAGTGTGGATGGTGTGGCCAATGTTAGCGTGAACCTTGCTGAGCGCAGTGCCATTGTCAAAGGCAATGCGACGGCAGCGGCGATTATTCAAGCAGTAGAAAACGCAGGCTATGGCGCCGAGAAGGTAGAAGATGATAATGACCGCCGTGAACGCCAACAGGCTCAACAAGCCTCTGAGCTGAAAAGCTTTAAACGCAGCACCCTGGCTGGGTTAGGGCTTGGCGCACCGCTGATGGCTTGGGGGGTATTGGGTGGCAGTATGACCATTCAATCGACTCAAGATCAGTGGGCGTGGGGCGTGATTGCCGTGCTGACCCTGATCTTACTTGCAACCGGTGGTCGCCACTTCTTCGCGAATGCGTGGCAAGCGTTGATGCACAAACGCGCCACCATGGATACCTTGGTTGCGCTCGGCACGGGGGCGGCATGGCTGTACTCAACCGCCGTCGTCGTGGCACCGGCATTATTCCCTGAACAAGCACGCCATGTGTATTTTGAAGCCTCGGCAATGATCATTGGTTTGATTAGCTTGGGCCATGCGATTGAAGCGCGCGCACGTGCCAATACCTCCAAAGCGCTAGACCAGCTGCTTGATTTGCAACCGCCCACTGCCCTAGTGATTGAAAATGGCCAAGAAACCGAGCGCCCATTAAGTGATGTGGAAAAAGGCATGACTCTGCGCGTGAAGCCGGGTGCCAAAGTCCCTGTGGATGGTGAAGTGGTTGATGGCAGCAGCTATATCGATGAATCCATGCTAACTGGTGAACCTGTGCCGGTGCATAAGCAAGCGGGCGATACCTTGCATGCAGGAACCGTAAACCAACAAGGGGGCTTAACCTTTAAAGCCACCGGCGTGGGCAGCGACACCATGCTGGCACGGATTATCGATTTGGTGCGTGAAGCCCAAAGCAGCAAGCCTGAACTAGCCAAGTTAGCGGATCGCATCTCCTCTGTGTTTGTGCCTGTGGTCGTGTGCATCGCGTTACTTACCGCTGCTATTTGGTATCTTGTCGGCCCTGAGCCTTCAGTGAGTTATATGCTAGTGACAGCGACCACGGTGTTAATTATTGCTTGCCCGTGTGCGCTTGGGCTGGCGACACCGCTATCGGTCACCGCTGCGGTGGGACGCGCGGCTGAAATCGGGGTGTTAATCCGTGATGCGGACGCACTACAAACGGCCGCCAAGCTGCATACTCTGGTGTTTGATAAAACCGGTACGCTGACACGCGGCCAGCCTGAGGTAACGCATATTAATACCCTTCATGGCGAACAAGATCGCCTCATGGCTATCGCGGCGTCCATGGAACAACATTCCGAGCACCCCTTGGCACGCGCGATTGTGGACTATGCCAAAGCTCAAGCTCTCTCATTGCCCGAATCAAGCGACTTTAACAGTGAATCCGGTAAAGGGATCCAAGCCAAAATTGACGGTGAGCGTTACTACATCGGCAACCAAGCGTGGATGCGTGCGCAAGGCATGGATACCCGCCCCCATCAACACGATATTGATGCCATGACCCAACGCGGTGAGACCGCCATTTATCTTGCCAATGAACAGGCAGTGCTGGCGCTTATCGGGATCAGCGATCCGATCCGGGACGATGCGATTGATGCCGTCGCGCGACTGCAACAACAAGGGCTCGAAGTCATCATGCTATCAGGCGATCACCCCGATACTGCCAATGCAATCGGTCGCCAATTAGGCATTGATCATGTGATTGCTGGTGTGCTTCCGGATGGTAAGTCCGAGCAAATTCAAGCGCTGCAACAGCAAGGTAAGCGTGTGGCAATGGTGGGCGATGGTATTAACGACGCCCCCGCTCTTGCTCAGGCAGATGTGGGGGTCGCGATGGGCGGCGGCAGTGATATTGCGATTGAAAGTGCGCAAATTACGTTAATGCATCAACACCTGGGTGCGCTTGCCAACGCGATTGCTTTATCTCAAGCCGCCGTGCGCAATATGAAGCAAAACCTATTTGGCGCCTTTGTTTACAACACGCTGGGGATCCCGGTGGCGGCCGGTATTCTTTATCCCTTTACCGGCATGTTACTCAGCCCCGTGATTGCCGGCGGCGCAATGGCATTGTCTTCGATCACTGTGGTGACCAACGCCAATCGACTACGTTTTTTCAAAATAAAATCAGACAAGAAGTAACAAGGAGTGATAATGAAGCATTTACAACTACTGGTAGCAACCGTAGGCCTGATGAGTGCCTCAGCGATGGCCGCAAGCGGTGTGGTGTATAAATCGCCCAGCTGTGGCTGTTGCGACGATTGGGTTGAGCACATGGAGCAAGCCGGCTTTGAGCTGGAGGTTAAACCGCACAACAATATGGCGGCCGTCAAACAAGAGATGGGTGTGCCTGCCGACATGCAATCATGTCACACTGCACGCATCAACGGCTACGTGATTGAGGGCCATGTCCCCGCGCAAGAAGTGGAAAAGCTCCTTGCCACCCATACAGGCTATGAAGGTCTCGCTGTTGCCGGCATGCCGATCGGCTCGCCGGGTATGGAATATGGCGATCGTCACCAGCCCTACACAGTGATGGCATTTGACGAAACAGGTCATACTAAGGCTTTCCAGCACTATCCTAAGCCTTAAGCACTCACCTGCAATAAAACGAAAAAACCCCAGCCAAAAGGCTGGGGTTTCTTGTTGGTCGGTGAAGAGGGATTCGAACCCCCGACCCTCTGGTCCCAAACCAGATGCGCTACCAAACTGCGCTATTCACCGTTAATGCTTTTTACGTCAACCAAGTAACCTTGGATCACTCAGTTTTAAATAGTGGTCGGTGAAGAGGGATTCGAACCCCCGACCCTCTGGTCCCAAACCAGATGCGCTACCAAACTGCGCTATTCACCGACAATGTTCTTTACATCAGCCAAGCAACCCTAGATTACCGAGCTTAAAAATAGTGGTCGGTGAAGAAGGATTCGATTGGACCGGCTTCCGGCCCCCGACCCTCTGGTCCCAAACCAGATGCGCTACCAAACTGCGCTATTCACCGACATATGACAAGTTTTACGAATTGACGTTTATCTTGTCAAGCGAAGGGCTATGCGACCAAGTGCATCCCCGCGCTGAGGTCGCCTATAATACTCAAGCCCACCGAAACCTCAAGCCCTGTCCGATAAATTTTTTCTTGTTCACGCTTAAGCGGTGAAAGAAACGTCAGTTACGCAGAGACTGTGATCCAATTCCCGTTAACATGTGTTTATTATTTGTTCGCCACCCTGACTTGATCCTGATCAGTATTCAACTAACTGCCTATTGGCATTCTGACCCTACATTAACGGACACGAGGGTACAGACTATGGACTTTTGGCTTGATCTCCTTTTCGGCAATGCAGTCGGCTTGTCATCCATGATTGTCATCATCTGTACATTTGGCTTAATCAGCTTTTTTGGTGGTTACTTCATCTACAAAGTGATGACGTCCAAACCTCAGTAACCTGTTTTTTATTGCCTACCTAACTTTAAGCATTCTTGCTTAGTCCAGGGTCACATGGTTGGTCACAGAATGTGGCTCTGGGTTTCTTTTTTTAATTTCGTTTATACTGTCCCCAAATCGTATCAAACCACACATGGCATAAGAGCGATGAGTGATAAAAATGAGTTTGATTTGTTCCGCGAGATGATGTCTGACGTTGACCCCATTGAGCAGGACAAAGTAGAGACCCAACCGGCATCTCACCAGCCAACTGAAGCACAGCTGGCACGACAGCAAGCGGCGCAAAAGCTGGCCGACAGCGACCCTGAGTATTTGTCGTTGGATTACGCCACCATGGTGAAACCGGACGAAGTCATGGCCTACAAGCGCGCGGGTGTGCAAGAGGGCGTGTTCCGTAAACTGCGTTTAGGGAAGTATGACATTCACGCAAGACTCGACCTGCATAAGATGTCTTTGGAAAAAGCGCGCGATGAAATTTTACGCTTTTTAAAACAATGCCAGCGCATGGATATTCGTACCGTGGTGATTGTGCATGGTAAAGGAGAGCGCAGTAACCCACCGGCTATGATGAAAAGCTATGTGTGCCAGTGGTTACAGCAGATTTCAGATGTCCTTTGTTATCACTCGGCGCTGCGCCATCAAGGTGGCTCGGGAGCGCTTTACGTGATGCTGAAAAAAAGCCAAGAGAAAAAATTGGAAACACGCGAGCGCCATTTGAGCCGCCGCGCCTAGCGAATGTACCCCAACACGACACGGCGCTGTCTTGCGCCAAAGAAAAAAGACTGGTGAGCCACCAGTCTTTTTTGTACTTATGTTTCGGCCGTTATGCGGTTTAAAGCGTCACCACTACCCGAACCGATAGCGCGATTAACACCACGCCTGAGAGCTTATCCACCCACACGGCATGCTGGCGTAGCTTATCGACCACACTGGCACTAGAGAGCAGAAACGCGATCAGGGTATACCATAAGCCATCAATCAGTAGCGGTGTTAAAACAATCACACTGCGACTAAAGAAATCGGTGCCAATGGCAACAAACTGACTAAATAAGGCAATGAAAAAGAGCGCCAGTTTGGGATTAAGCATCGAGATCATCGCACCATCCCGCGCCGCCTCACCTAAGCTTGCCGGTTTACCCGCTTCAAGTTTGGACGCCACGCCACCTTGGCTCAACAAAGATTTGACGCCAAGCCACGCTAAGTAAGCCGCCCCTGTATAGGCAATCCCGGTAAAGAGTAACGGCGATTGTTTGAAGATCACGGCTAAGCCCAACATGGTGATCAGCGCATACAAACCGACGCCAAGCGCGTGCGCCCAAGACGCAACAATACCGTGTAATCGACTGTTGGCGAGGCTATGTTTCGCCATCACTACTAAACTCGGCCCGGGCGACATCGCACCGAGCATACACACAAGCGCCAATGAGGCCCAAATGGTGAATGTCATACTGGATTATCCTTATGGTTATTCGCCGATCGCCGCGTACTTTCCCGCAGTCAACGCCAACAAATCCGCTGGCGATAGTTCTATTTCTAATCCACGACGACCGGCGCTGACACAGATCGTCTCAAACTGTTGTGCAGATGCATCAAGTAGCGTTGGCAAGCGTTTCTTTTGTCCCAGAGGGCTGATCCCGCCAACCAAATAGCCTGTCACCCGTTGGGCATTCGCCGGCTCCGCCATCACCGCCTTTTTACCGCCTGCAGCTTTGGCTGCCGCTTTCAGGTTGAGCGAGCCTTTCACCGGCACCACTGCGACCGCCAGTTGTTTACTGTCACCATTAATGCAAAACAATAGCGTTTTAAATACCCGCGCAGGATCTTGCCCAAGTGCTTGCACCGCTTCTTCGCCAAAGTGTTGGTTGTTAGGGTCGTGTTCATATTGATGAACGTTAAACTTAATCCCATGTTTTTCAGCTAATTTAATCGCTGGTGTCATCATGCTTCTCTACAGCTAAAACACATCGCACTATCATTGCATAAAAAAAGCGGCACCGCATCGGTACCGCTTTGTCATCATGGCAATCTTAGTCAGATTTACTTGTAAACAATTTCGCCCTTCGGTGCGTAGTCGTTCACATCAATTGGGCTGTGCGCTTCTAGATAGTCTTTCAGCACTTCAGCATCCACGAAACCTGTGTTTACGTTACCAGGATGGTTAGTCAGTTTTGGATAACCGTCACCACCCGCTGCGTTAAAGCTTGGCACAGTGAAGCGGTAAGTTTTGTCCATATCTAATGGCTCACCACCGATTTTCACATCGTGAACTTTACCGTTTTCAACCACCATCGAGATACCGGCAAACTGTACATACGCACCAGAATCAACCGGCTTAGTGCCGACAACATTCAGGTAGTCCAGCACTTCTTTACCGCTCATATCGGTGTAGGTCACCATGTTGCCAAATGGCTGTACTTTCAATACGTCTTTGTAAGTGATGTCGCCAGCAGGAATCGAATCACGTACGCCGCCGGAGTTCATCACCGCAAAGTCTGCTTTCGCACGCTCCATGTGTGACATGGCGATCAGGCGACCAAGGTTGGTTTGTTGGAAACGCACCACATCACGATCACCTTCAAGCTTGCCATTGCTCTTAGCAATTTTGACGTTGAGTTTTTCTTGGCCTTTGTCTTGGTATGGCTTCAAGAAGTCATACAGCGCTTGATCTTTCGCGATTTCATCTTGGATGAAGACACGTTTCTTCTCACCGTTCACCTTGATTTTTTTCTTCAGGTTCACAGGGATCAGATCATAGCTAACGAGGTTCAAATCGCCGTTTTGGAATTCAAACTCCGCCTTACCGACATATTTGCCCCACTCGTGCGCTTGCATGATCCACGCACCGTTTTGCTGGTCTGGCGTACATGCATCACCCGGCTGGAAGTTTTTGTTGTACATGTTTGGACCTTCCATGCACACCGGCTCTTGCGAGTGTCCACCGATGATCAGATCCAAATCACCTTCATCAATATAACGCGCGAGCGCCACATCACCCGGTGCGTTCACACCACTTTTACCATCGGCATAGTGGCCCATGTGTGTCGCGGCAATGATGATATCTGGGTGCTCGGTTTCTTTCAGCTCTGCGATCAGTTTCTTCGCTTCCGCTTTTGGATCACGGAATTCCAATGAACCGATATACTCTGGGTTACCGATTTTGGCGGTATCTTCTGTGGTTAAGCCAATCACAGCAACTTTAAGGCCGTTGCGCTCAAACATTTGATAAGCTTGGAATTTGCGCTCGCCTGTTTCTTTATCATAAATGTTGGCTGACAGCATTGGGAAGTCGGCCCATTGCATTTGCTTTTCAAGCACGCTCAGTGGGTTATCAAACTCGTGGTTACCGATCGCCATCGCATCGTAACCAATTTGCGTCATGCCTTTAAAATCAGGTTCCGCTTGTAGCAAGTCAGACTCAGGCACACCGGTGTTGATATCACCGCCTGAGAGCAATAGCACCTCGCTGCCTTCTGCTTTTGCTTCGGCACGCAATTCATCAATCAGCGTTTTGCGCGCAGCCATGCCGTATTCGCCGTAGCGGTTGTGCCAGAAACGACCGTGGTGATCGTTGGTATGAAGAATGGTTAACTTATAAGTGGTATCTGGCGCCCAACCGTGTTCTGGTGTTTCTGAGCCTGTATTGGCGCACCCTGCCAATGACGCAATTAACGCAGCACTGACCGCTGCCTTCAAAGAAAGACGTTCCTTCATGATCTAAGACCTTATTAGCGATGGATAAGCCACCATCGACGACTGTCGACGATTATAAAACGCCGACTAGTCTAAAAGAATTCATGCTATCCCGCTGGTCTATTTCATTATTTTGTTGCGATGATCACCGTCAGTTGGGCAAAAACCGTCACTTTGGTGATCGAGTCATAAGTTATAGAGCCTAAACTCTAATCAATAGCAAAATCGGCGCATCCTTTGCTTACTAGTTCGCTAGGGCCAACAAAAAAGCCTTTGCATAAGGCAAAGGCTTTATGAGGTGAGCCATTTTAATAGCGCGTTCTCAGACCTTTACTGCTGACGGGCGTGAAACCAGTGTCGGCTGGCAATGGCAACCAGTGCAGAAATGGCAAGGAAGAAGCAGTAGTACGAGTGGCTTACAATCACCAGTGGCGAGAGGCCAAAGCTAGCACCCAGCAGCAGGATTTGCGCCCCATAGGGGATCATACCCTGTACCACACACGAGAAAATATCGAGCAGGCTGGCACTGCGTTTCGCTGGCACCTCGTGTTCGCTAGCAATGTTCTTCGCCACTTGCCCTGACACTACGATAGCAACCGTGTTGTTGGCGGTACACACGTTGGCGAATGATACCAACAAGGCTATTCCAAACTCACTGGCCCGTGAGTGATGGTTGCCTTGGTTTTTCTGAAAACGGGCAATCACTTTATTGACCGTGTTGGTTAAAAAGCTTAATCCACCTTGGCAGCGCATAAGCTCTGCAATACCGCCAATCATCAAAGACAAGATGAAGATCTCTTGCATACTGGCAAAGCCGTCTTTGACATGCTGGCTAAAGCTCATCAAGGTAAAATCTGGCGTGCTCATCAACCCGACGCCCATCGCCAGCAAAATACCCGCAGTCAGCACCACAAACACATTCAGCCCTGCGAGCGCCAAGACGATGATAGAAAGGTACGGCACAACCGCGAGATAATTAATGCTTTCAGGCGCGTCCACCGGTGCGCTTTGGTTGTTGAACACAAACAGGATAATGGCAGCAATGGCGGCAGGAATGGCTATCCCGACGTTCTCTTTAAACTTATCACGCATGCTACAGCCTTGTGAGCGTGTTGCCGCGATCGTGGTATCCGAAATAAATGACAGGTTGTCACCGAACATCGCACCGCTGAGCAGAACCCCCGCCATCACTGCTGGTGACTGACCGGTTGCGGTCGCCATGTTCAATGCAAAAGGCGCCAGTGCGGCAATGGTGCCCATTGACGTACCCATTGCCGTGGAGATAAAGGCCGCAATCACAAACAGTCCCGGCAGAATCAGGTTTTCTGGGATCAATGTCAGCCCCAGATTGACCGTCGCCTGCACACCGCCCGTGGCGTCAGCCACTGATGAGAAGGCGCCCGCCAGCAGGTAAATCATACACATGGCGATAATATCACCATGGCCCATACCACGAATAAGCTGTTCAATCGCAGTATTCAGCCGCTCACGGCTAAGTGCGAGCGCTAAGATCACCGCTGGTAAAATGGCGACATGTGCGGGCAGTTGATAGAAGGCGTAGTCCGCACCTTCTAAGGTAAAGTAAACGCCTGCACCAATAAAAAGGGTTAAGAATAATAATAGGGGCAGCAGTGCAAGGGCAGAAGGCTGCGGCGTTGTGTTTGCAGATGTTGTCATGGCAGTTTTTGTAATACCTCTTATAAAACTGTGATCCAGATTACAGCCCTCTAGCCATCCAGTCAACAAATAGACGTCTAAACATCTAAAAACCTTAACGGCTCGTAGTCACTGCTAGACAGTGTTTCGCAAACATAGGTTATCTCGAGCGCATGACGACCCCGAACAAGTGACACGGTGGCAGACGAAAAGACAGCGACAATAGCCGAATGCATCGGACAACACCGTTTGTCGGTCAAGCTACTTGAACTTATCAGGAAGGATAGCGAAGGAAGCGGCGGTGCACCGCTCCCATTTTACGTGGTGACTATCGAGCGGGGGTTAGTCTTCGAGCGAGAGGATCACTACGGCTGCCAATGCTAAAAAGCCGGTCATCACAATAAAGGCATCGTTGTACGCCATAATGGCGGCGTCACGTTGCATCACACTCAGCACGCTGGCTTGTGCTTGATGCAACGCGGTGGTGGCATCACTGCCTTTGGCGATAAACCAATCTGTTTGTTGGTGCAAACGCTGCCAACCTTGCTCGCTCACTGTGGACAAGGTGGCTTTGATGTTCGCTAAGTGCAAGCGTGTTTGGTTATCTAGCAAGGTCGCTATCATGGCAATGCTAAACGCACCGCCCAAATTACGCATCACATTGGTGAGTGTGGAGGCATCTGGCGTGTCATCACGCTGGATATGCTTCAGTGCCACTATCGACAAAGGCACCATAATAAATGGACTACCAATGGCACGCAGGATCATGGATAAAACCAGCTGCTGACCACCAAAGTCGACGGTCATGTGTGTGTTGACGTAACAACTGAGCCCAAACATTACAAAACCAAATGTCACCATGTGGGTTGGGCGAAACACGCGCATTAACTTAGGCACGAGCGGAAAGAGTAACAACTGTGGCAGCCCCATCCACATCAGCACTTGGCCAATTTGCATCGCGTTGTAGTGCTGGATTTGGGTGAGATACAGCGGCAACACGTAAATCGAGCCAAGTAAGGCCATACCCAAAATTAAATAGGCAAAGCAGGATAAGGCAAATTGCTTGTCTTTCAATAACCGCAAATTCACCAGTGGACGGGGGTGTTGCAGTTCGTTAATCACAAAGTAGACGATGTTCACCACGGAAATCGCACTGAGCGTGAGAATAAACGACGAGCCAAACCAATCTTCACGATTACCCTCTTCAAGCACCACTTCTAAGCAGCCAAGCCCTAATGCCATAGTGGCAATTCCGACCCAATCGGCCTTTTTCAGCAATGACAATGATAACGGCGTATCCTCAAGCCCGTAGCGGATCATGGCTATCACCAGCATTGCTGGTGGAATATTGATGTAGAAAATATAGTGCCACGACAAATTTTCCGTCAGCCAGCCACCAAAAGTAGGCCCGATGGCAGGCGCAAACGTCGCCGTGACACCGAACATCGCCATACCAATCGCCCGTTTGTTGGCAGGTAGCAGTTGCACCACCAGCGAGAAAGCCAGTGGGATCAGCGCACCGCCACTAAATCCTTGCATGGCGCGAAACACGATCATCGCACTCATGTTCCATGACAGTGAGCACAAAAAAGATGACAGCGTAAACACCGCGGTGGTCCATGTCAGATAGCGCCGTACGCCCAGCGCCCGCGATAACCAGCCACTGAGCGGGATCGCAATCATCTCTGCCACCAGATAGGAGGTCGAGATCCACGAGCTTTCATCCAAGGTCGCCGACAGCGCCCCTTGAATATCTTTTAGCGAGGCATTGGTGATTTGAATGTCGAGAATGGCCATAAAGGCCCCAATCAACCCACCTAAGAGGGCAATCCAGTTTTTGAGCGGCACCCGATCGCTGTAGGCTTCGGCGGTTAACGCTGTCGCGGTCATATTCAGCCTCGTGTATCTACCGTTGCAATCACAGATAGTCCTGGCAATAACTTAGCTTTAAGTGGCTGATCGGGGATCCGCACTTTAATCGGCACCCGCTGAACAATTTTTGTAAAGTTCCCGGTGGCATTTTCAGGGGGCAGCAGCGCAAACTGTGCGCCCGTGGCTGGCGAGAAGCTATCGACCACGCCATGCAGTGCTTGTCCGGGAAACGCGTCCACTTCAATATCCACCGATTGCCCCGGCTGGATATGCGCAAGCTGCGTTTCTTTAAAATTCGCTTCAACCCACACCTCCCCTTGAGGCACCAAGCTAACTAACGGCATACCCGGCTGAACCAACATGCCAACACGTAAGCTCCGTTTGCCAATCACCCCATCAACGGGCGCATAAAGGCGGGTATCATCCAAGTTAAGCTGCGCTTGAGTCAGCTTAGCGGTGGCGTCATCAATCGCAGCTTGGGCTTGTTTCAGCTCACTGGCTAACACGGCCAATTGGTCACTGGCGGCATGATGCGCGGCTTTAGCTTGTTCTAACTGGGCGAGTCGCACTTTTTGCTGCGCAAGTTGGGCATCCAATTCATCTTCAGAGGAATAATGCTGCGCGATTAAACGCTGGGTACGGGCCACTTGCTGCTTGGCGCGATCGTACTCAGCTTGCGCGGATGCCATCTGACTCGCGGCTTGGCGGATCTTACTGTGCTGTAAGGTTTGCTGTGCGTGCAGGTGCTCGACATTAGCGCTTGCCGAGGCGAGTGCTGCTTTAGCTTGGGAGACCGCGGTACGATAATCGCGATCGTCAATTTCGGCCAATAAGGTTCCGGCTTTTACAAACTGGTTATCGTCGACATATCGGGCCACGATATAGCCAGAGACTTTGGGACTGATGGTAACGATGTCCCCTTTTAGGTAGGCGTTATCGGTCGACACATGATACTGCCCTTCCATCCACCAGTACCCTGCGCCAAGCACACCAATCACGAGGAATATCAAGGTCGCCAATAGTGGCGCTTTAACGCGTTTCGAAGCGGTTGAGGCTGTCATGAGGTCTCACTAATGTTAATTAAATCAATACCAAGCAAAGTGTTTCGAATTGTAAACCAATCGTATTAATTAATAATCGCGCTATAATCAAAAACACTGTTGCAAAAATGAATCTAATCAGAGGAAGGATGTTGGACTTCAATGCGCTCGCCATCTTGGTGAAAGTGGTGGAATTAGGCAGTTTCACGCAAGCGGCTGAGGCACTGGGAATGACAAAATCGACGGTCAGTCGAAAAGTCTCTGACCTTGAGCGCAGTCTAGGTGTGCGTTTGATCACGCGCTCCACGCGCAGTTTAAAGCTGACCGCGGAGGGCGAGCGCTTTTACCAATCATGCTTGTTGGCGAAAGACATCATGGAGCAGGCAGAAATTGAAATCACCGCTCACCAAGAATTGATCCAAGGGGATTTAAATGTGGTGATGCCCGTTGAGCTCGGTCATCAGGTATTGGGGCCTTACATCAACGAGTTCATCAAGCTGCATCCGCATATCCGCGTGCACCTTGAGATGAGTAACCGTGAAGTCGACATTATTGGTGAAGGCATTGATCTCTACGCGCAAGTGGGGACACGCAAAGACTCAAACCTCGTTTCACGCCTGCTCACCAATTCAACCCGTGTGGTGGCGGCAAGCCCAGCGTATTTAGCCGAAACTGGCACGGTGCAAAGCCCTGCCGATCTTCGTTCACCGCATCGCCAAGTCAAAGTGTATAACCAAGCGGTGAAGCTGTTAGCGTGGGAGTTGTATGACAAGCAGGGGCAGAGTTTTAGTGTCGACCTCCCCTATCAGCTGCGGGTCAACACCATTACGGCCTCGTTGCAGGCATGCCTTGATGGCCTCGGCATTGCGGTATTACCGACGTTCTTATGTCGTCCGCACTTTGAATCAGGCCGTTTGGTCCAACTGCTTAGCGACTGGCAAATGCCGGCGGTACCCATCAGCTTGGTGTATGCCAATCGTACCTTGATGCCCAAACGACTCCGCACTCTGATTGACTATTTAGTAACGCGCCTAAACGAAGACATGCAACAAGGTGTGAGTGCCACACATATCGACTGATAGACGACTGCTCACCGTTAAGGCGTGACCGCAAGCCGTAGATAAAAAAAGCTGCCAATAGGCAGCTTTCTGGGTCTCGATCATTCGCCAATTAGCGAATATCAATCTCTGCAAAGTTTTTAATCACATCATCCAGCGCTTTCATTTGCGCAAGAAAAGGCTCGAGTTTATCTAGCGGTAGTGCTGAAGGGCCATCACAACGTGCATTGTCTGGATCTGGATGCGCCTCAATGAATAAGCCCGCAATTTTGGTCCCTAACCCAGCACGCGCTAAATCTACTGTTTGTTGGCGACGGCCACCAGATGCAGCGCCCATCGGATCGCGACATTGCAGGGCATGAGTAACATCAAAGATGATCGGGCTGCCGTTAGAGGCCTTTTTCATCACATCAAAGCCCAGCATATCCACGACCAAGTTATCGTAACCGTGGCAGCTACCACGCTCACACAAAATCACTTTCTCGTTGCCGCACTCCGCGAATTTATCCACGATATTCCCCACTTGGCCTGGGCTCATAAACTGGGGTTTTTTCACGTTGATCACCGCATCGGTTTTGGCCATCGCTGCCACCAAGTCGGTTTGGCGGGCCAAGAACGCTGGCAGCTGGATCACGTCCGCCACTTCCGCTACCGGTGCCGCTTGCTCTTGCTCATGAATGTCGGTGATCACTTTGACGCCAAAGGTGCTTTTCAGCTCTTCAAAGATCTTCAGGCCTTCTTCCATTCCCGGTCCACGGTATGAATGTACGGATGAACGGTTCGCCTTATCAAAGGAGGCTTTAAAGACATAAGGGATGCCCAGTTTGTCCGTTACCTTGACGTAGTGCTCACAGATTTGCATCGCTAAATCGCGAGACTCCAGCACATTCATGCCAGCAAACAGCGTAAAAGGACGGTCGTTAGCCACTGGCATATCGCCAATGTGAACGGTTTTTTGCGTCATGGTTAGTTCCTTGGTCGCACTGAAAGCAGCGCGCTAATGTAAAGTCGGTTGTTCTTCGTTGAGTACTTTCACTTGCATCTTTAACAGCTCTGCCGCCGGATCATCCGGGCATTGCTCAATAAAGTACTCATAGTCGGTCGCCGCAACCCGATCACAATCGAGTTGCTGAAAGATATAGCCGCGATCGCGAATCTCGTATGGGTCGTCAGGGCTAAAGGTTAGCGCGAGTTCGCTACAACGTAATGCCATCGCGTACTTTTCTTCGCGCAATAACGCACTTTTGGCGACGGCCAACCAACGACCAATGATCGATGGGTGGTCACTCACTTCAAGGTGCGATGGATCTAGCTCAGCAAACGGTCCTTGACTGCCTATCAGCCAGCCACGCAGGGTTCGCATGCTGACACGCTCACCATCAAATGGATTGAGGTATACGGGGGTGTCTTCTAACTCATCAATGCGCAACAGCAGCTGAGTTGGAAAGCCAACCGGTTTGACGGGTAGCGAGAGGCGCTCACACAGGTACAAAAAGATCGCACCGAGCGAGACTGGGATCCCTTTTTTGCGCGACAGTACATGGTGAATAAAGACGTTCTCCGAGGAAAAGTATTGCTCGAAGTCGCCCGTAAATTGCCATTGATGATAGAAAAGGCGACGCAAGCCCTCGAGGCGCAAAGCCATATCGGGTTCGCTGCCCAGCAGATGTTCGGCTTCGTCCGCCAACAGCTCCAGTGAGGCCTGAACGTGATTAACATCGATCGACGGATCGAGCGCGTGGTTCAATGTTAAGGCGCCCTCTGCCAGTGTGAGCTGATCCAGTTGTTGATCGGTTAATGGCATCCTGTTATCCCATTAGGTGTGGTACTTTCGTTAACGCTAAATTGGCTGCTGCATACGCCCAACCCAAGGCGCCAAAGAACGCAAAGGTGCGAAAGAGTTTGCCACGGCTGTAGTGCAAGGTGACAAATCCGAGCGCAATGTAAGCCAGTACACAAGTCAGCTTTTCGGTCATCCACGCCCCGCTTGGCGTAAATGGCACAAAACCTGTTACAAAAATCAGGCCAATTCCGGTGGTCAATAATACGGTATCGACAACATGGGGTGTCACTTTGACCCATTTTTTGTTGAGCATCTCACTGCCACGCATCACCCAAAAAAAGCGGATCACGAATAGCGAAAGGCTCAAGACAATACTCAATAAATGGGTATGCTTTAGTGCCATGTAGATCATAAAAAGTTCCTGCTTCCAGTCAGTTAGAATTATACGTTCTGAGCGACAGTGACTCTATCGAGCCCAGCGAGATCCTGCTGGGTTGCAATATTGCCCCATCCTTGTCGTTGCCAAAGCGCGCGCACTGCTGCGCCTTGGTCATAGCCATGCTCTACCATTAGCCAACCAGATGCGGCCAAATATGTCCGCGCAGTCGCACCAATGTGGCGAATATCTGCCAGCCCACTCTCGTCTGCCACCAGCGCACTCGCTGGTTCAAACCGTACGTCGCCTTGCTGCAAATGCGGATCGGCACCGTCGATGTAGGGCGGGTTGCTGACAATCAGATCAAAAGGCTGCATGTCGCTGAGCGCATCAAACCAATCACTTTGAATAAAGTGCGCATTGGTGATTTGATTGTCGTGTGCGTTCCGGCTGGCTAATAATACCGCCTCTGGCATCAGATCGACGCCCACCACGGTGGCATCAGCGCGCTCTGACGCAATCGCCAGCGCAATCGCGCCTGTGCCTGTGCCTAAATCCAATACCCGACAGGGCTTATCCGGTAACACCGCCAGTGCTTGCTCGACTAACAGCTCCGTTTCTGGGCGTGGGATCAAGGTCGCGGGCGACACCGACAGGCGCAGCGTCCAAAAGTCGCGATAGCCAAGAATATACGCCACGGGTTCGCCTTGCAGACGACGCGCAAACAGCTGACGAAACTGGGCAAGCTGAGCGGCGGTCAGTTTACGGTCAGGCCAGGTATACAAATAACTGGTGGGCTGATCGAGCACATGACAAAGCAGCACTTTCACATCAATGGCCGCCGAGCCATGCCCGACAGCGCTCAATTCATGGGTGCTATCCGCTAACAGTGCGCTAATCGTGGCAGTCATAATTATTGTTGCTCTGACAACGCCGCGAGTTGGTCGGCCTGATGCTCTTGAATCACAGGGTCAACCAAGCTATCCAAATCGCCTTGCATCACTTCATCTAAACGATAAAGGGTTAAGTTAATACGGTGATCGGACACTCGGCCTTGTGGATAGTTGTAAGTACGGATACGGTCGGAGCGATCGCCTGAGCCCAACAAGTTACGACGTGTTGACGCTTCTTCTGCAGCGCGCTTTTCTTCTTCCGCTTTAATCAAACGAGCGGCCAGTACCGACATCGCTTTAGCGCGGTTTTTGTGCTGCGAACGTTCGTCTTGACACTCCACCACAGTGCCGGTTGGCAAGTGGGTAATACGAATGGCCGAGTCGGTGGTGTTAACGTGCTGACCACCCGCACCCGATGCACGGAAGGTGTCCACTTTTAAATCAGCAGGGTTAATTTCTGGAATTTCTGCTTCTGGCACTTCAGGCAAGATAGCAACGGTACACGCAGAGGTATGTACGCGACCTTGTGATTCTGTCGCCGGCACGCGTTGGACTCGGTGGCCGCCAGATTCAAATTTCAGCACGCCATAGGCGCCTTCGCCTGCCACGCGCGCAATCACTTCTTTAAAACCACCGTGCTCACCATCGCTCGCGCTAATGATTTCAGTCTTCCAGCCACGTTGCTCGGCATAACGGCTGTACATACGGTATAGGTCGCCTGCAAAAATCGCGGCCTCATCACCGCCTGCGCCAGCACGGATCTCAAGGAAGCAGTTGCGATCATCATTAGGGTCTTTGGGTAGGAGCAAGATTTGCAGCTCGTCGGTCAAGTCGGCAATGCTCTGCTTGGCCTGTTCGACTTCCTCTTGCGCCATTTCACGCATCTCTGGGTCGTCTTCGTTTGCCATTTCTTGTGCGGCTACCAAGTCTTCTTGTGCTTGTTTGAACTGACCAAAACACTTAATCACTTCTTCAAGCTGAGAGTATTCTTTGGACAGCGCACGGAACTTGTTCTGATCGTTGATGATCTCTGGCGTGCCCAACAGGTGCTGAACTTCTTCATAACGCTCGGCCAGTGATTCTAGCTTGGCTAAAATTGATGCTTTCATATATCTCTTCGTTAGTTATCACTGTCCAGCCCAAGACAGGCACGCATCACCGCCAGTTTTTCTGGCTCACCATTTTGTGCTGCTTGCTGCATTGCCTGTGTCGGCGTATGGATCAGTTTATTTGTTAGACGATTGCTCAATTGGCGCAATACGCTTTCGGCATCTGCGCCATTGGCCAACGCCTGAATACTTTGTTCAAGCTCGGCTTGTTTGATCTGCTCCGATTGAGTGCGGAATTGCTTAATACTATCAACCGCCTCTCGTGAGCGTAGCCAACGCATGAAATCAGCGCTTTCTTCCGTCACGATCGCTTCAGCTTGGATCGCGGCTACTTTACGCTGTTCGCGATTACGTTCCACGATAGATTGCAAATCATCCACACTATACAGATACGCGTCGGCAAGATTGCCCACTTCTTCTTCAATGTCTCTTGGCACGGCAATATCGATCAGCAACATGGGCTGGTGACGGCGCTGTTTCAGTGCTTTTTCTACCATGCCTTTACCAATAAGCGGCAAAGGGGCGGCCGTTGAGCTAATCACGATATCTGCTTTCGCCAAGTGCTCTGGGATCGCTTCAAGCCCAATCACCTGCGCATTAAATTGGTCTGCCAAACACTGCGCACGAGATTGAGTCCGATTGGCCACGATAATGTTGCTGCATTTGTGTTCATGCAGGTGCTTGGTCACTAATTCTATGGTCTCCCCCGCCCCGACCAACAAGGTGGTGACATCGGATAACGACTCAAAGATCTGACGCGCCAAGGTACAAGCCGCAAAAGCAACAGAGACCGCATTGCCGCCGATATCCGTCTCGGTTCTCACCCGTTTGGCAACGGCAAACACTTTTTGAAACAGCTTTTCTAGCGAGCCCGCAATCAGATTGGCTTTTCCGGAACTGGCATAAGCCTGCTTCACTTGGCCTAGAATTTGGGGCTCACCGAGTACTAAAGAGTCCAACCCACACGCTACGCGCATCAGGTGTTTCACCGCTGCTTGTTCTTCGTGATAGTAAATGCTCGCCATCAGGCTATCACTGCTTAGGTGATGAAAAGCGGTCAACCAATCCACCAGCACGCCGATCCCCGGCTGACGCATGTCGGCGTACAGCTCAGTGCGGTTACACGTTGAGACGATCACACAGCTTCGTACTTGAGGGTGGTCGGTCAGTTGCTGCAACGCTTGTTCCAGTTGTTGCGGCGAAAAGGCGACTTTCTCCCGCAAGTCAACGGGGGCCGTTTTGTGATTGATTCCGAGAACTAACAGGCTCATGAAGCGTTGTTACCGACAGCACCAGTAAGGATTGGAGCGGAGGATTTTACTTGATGGCCCCCGTGAATTAAAGCGAACATTGATATGCATCATCCTCTTGGCGTGGAAATGTGAAGCCTCGCGAGATTGGTGGCTTCCTCGCCAAACCCGTGCCGTATCCACGGATACAGACACGATAGGCGTCTTCTTTCTCCGCACAGCTTGTGGCAAAGTAAGCGCATCACGGCCCTGATGCCGCTTTATTGACGTCAAAGAAAGGATACTCAGCACATGCTTGCTCCCCTACGCGCCTGCGTCATCGCCGCCTGTATCGCCATTTTGTCAGGCTGTGCCACCGCCCCACCACCGTCGACTCAATGGCAAGCGCATCAGTCGGCGTTAACGGCCATCGATAGCTACACGGCGAAAGGCAAGGTCGCGTTTATTTCACCCCAAGAGCGGTTTTCAGCGAATTTGTATTGGCATCATCAGCCAGAACAATCCACGCTCCGTCTGACCAATTTTTTAGGGACCACCCTACTCTCGCTGACTATCGATCCGCAGCTTGCCACCGTGGTGGATGACCAAGGCCAAGTTTATACCGACTCAGATGCGGCTCGCTTGATTGAGCGGCTGAGCGGCATGTCGTTACCGATTGACGCGCTGCCCGCTTGGTTGCTTGGCTTACCACAATCGCGAGATCAATTTGAGCTCGGCGATGATAACCGCCTCGCCCGTTTAAGCAACGCCCAAGGCTGGACCATTGATTATCTCGGTTACGATGGTAGCACGCAGCCGGCGCTGCCTTCGCGTATCACCTTAAAAAGCCCCCAGCAAACCGTAAAGCTGGTTATCTCCAATTGGACGCTTGATGATGAATGACACCACATTTTGGCCCGCGCCTGCCAAACTGAACCTCTTCTTGTATATCAATGGCCGTCGTGAGGACGGATACCACGAACTCCAAACCTTGTTTCAGTTTTTGGACGTGGGCGATACCCTTGCCATTACGCCTAACCAAACCGGGACGATCAGCCTCAGCCCTGCCATGGAAGGGGTGAAAGAAGACGATAACTTGATTGTCAAAGCCGCCAAGGCGCTGCAAGCCCACACAGGATGTCCCTACGGGGCGCACATTGATATCGACAAACGGCTCCCCATGGGCGGCGGATTAGGGGGCGGGTCATCCGATGCCGCCACTACCTTGGTTGCGCTCAATCATTTATGGCAGACCCAAGTCAGCGCTGATGAATTGGCGGCTCTTGGATTGCGTTTGGGCGCTGACGTGCCTATTTTTATTCATGGTCAAGCAGCATTGGCTGAGGGCGTGGGTGAAAAATTCACACCGGTGTTACCGGAAGAAAAAGTTTACTTAGTGGTCAAGCCGGACGTGTCGATTTCGACCGCTGCAATTTTCACTCATCCTCAGTTGCAAAGAAACACGCCAAAGCGCACAGTTTCTGAGCTAATGGGGCAAAAATACGAAAACGATTGCGAAAAGATAGCCCGTAAACAATTCCCCGAGGTTGATAAGGCTGTTTCGTGGCTGCTAGAATACGCGCCGTCTAGGATGACTGGGACAGGCGCGTGCGTGTTTGCCGAGTTTGACACCGCACAAGATGCCCAGGCCACACTCGACATAATGCCTAACTGGCTGACAGGGTTTGTTGCACGTGGGTTGAACCGTTCACCCCTACTTGATGCGCTACAGCAGCAAACTGTGAGTCAGTGACTACTAAATGGATGCAACCCGAGGTTTCCACCGTGCCTGATATGAAGCTGTTCGCTGGTAACGCGACACCCGTTCTCGCCCAACGTATCGCAAACCGTCTTTACATGTCACTGGGTGACGCCACTGTCGGCCGTTTTTCTGACGGCGAAGTGTGTGTTCAGATTAACGAGAACGTGCGCGGTAGTGACGTGTTCGTCCTCCAATCTACCTGTGCACCGACCAATGACAACCTAATGGAATTGGTCGTGATGATAGACGCGTTCCGACGTGCATCGGCAGGTCGTATAACCGCAGTAATCCCTTACTTTGGTTATGCCCGTCAAGACCGCCGCGTACGTTCCTCCCGTGTTCCTATCACCGCAAAAGTTATTGCAGATTTTCTTTCCAACGTTGGCGTTGACCGCGTCCTCACCGTGGATCTCCACGCAGAGCAAATCCAAGGCTTCTTCGACGTGCCTGTCGACAACATCTTTGGCACCCCTGTTTTGCTTGAAGACATGCTAGCGAAGAACTTGGAAGATCCTGTTGTTGTCTCTCCTGACATCGGCGGCGTGGTTCGAGCGCGTGCAACCGCGAAACTGCTCGACGATACCGACATTGCCATCATCGATAAACGTCGTCCACGTGCGAACGTGTCTCAAGTTATGCACTTGATTGGTGACGTTGAAGGCCGTGACTGCATCATCGTTGATGACATGATCGATACCGGTGGCACCCTGTGTAAAGCCGCTGAAGCGCTGAAAAACCGTGGTGCGAAACGTGTATTCGCTTACGCAACTCACCCTGTATTTTCTGGCGACGCGCCGAAAAATATTGCGGAATCTGTCATCGATGAAATCGTGGTGACCGACTCCATTCCGCTAAGCGCAGAAATCCAAGCTACCGGCCGAGTCTCACAACTGACTCTGTCTGGCATGCTAGCGGAAGCGATTCGCCGTATCAGCAACGAAGAATCCATCTCTGCGATGTTTAATTCGTAATAGACGCATCCTTAGTGAAAGCGCCCTGCCTCTGTGCAGGGCGTTTTTTTATCTGTCTATTTTCAGTGCTGACTCGACCGCTGAGTCGTAACAATGGTAGGATATGGCGCCTTTTGGGGTGGGCAGAATGCTCACCGGCTATGATGGGTAGATAAACAGCGAGAAACATCGTGAGTAATCAGATCCGCTTACTAGTTGGATTGGCCAATCCGGGGCCAGAATATGCCCAAACACGCCACAACGCGGGCGCTTGGGTCGTGCAAGAACTTGCGCGGATCCACAATGCACCGCTGAAAGAAGAAAAAAAGTTTTTTGGCCTGACCGGCCGCATTACCGTACACGGTCAAGATCTGCGTTTGTTGATCCCAACCACTTACATGAATTTGTCCGGTAAAGCCGTTCAAGCACTGGCTAATTTTTACAATATTCCCGTCGATGCCATCATGGTGGCGCATGACGAGCTAGACTTGCCACCGGGTGTGGCAAAGTTTAAGCAAGGCGGTGGACACGGAGGACACAATGGCCTGCGTGACATCATCAGTAAATTAGCTAACGATAAATCGTTCTACCGACTCCGGATTGGTATTGGCCATCCGGGTCACAAAGACAAGGTAGCGGGATATGTGCTCACCAAAGCCCCCGCCAATGAGCAAAGCCTGATCGAACAGGCCACGGACGAGGCGGTTCGTAGCCTCGATATCTTGCTCAAAGACGATCTTGCCAAAGCGCAAAACCGTCTGCATACCTTCAAAGCACAGTAATTTTTGATTAAAGGGTTACCATCTCATGGGTTTTAAATGTGGCATCGTGGGCCTACCAAACGTAGGTAAATCCACTCTGTTTAATGCACTGACCAAAGCTGGCATTGACGCAGCTAACTTTCCATTCTGTACCATCGAGCCAAACACGGGCGTGGTGCCTGTGCCTGACTTGCGCTTGGATGCGTTAGCCAAGATTGTTAACCCCCAAAAAGTGCTGCCAACCACCATGGAATTTGTGGATATCGCGGGACTGGTTGCCGGTGCATCACGCGGTGAAGGTTTAGGAAACAAGTTCCTCGCCAACATCCGCGAAACCGATGCAATTGGCCACGTGGTACGTTGTTTTGAAAACGACAACATTGTTCACGTTGCCGGTAAAGTCGACCCTGCGGATGACATCGATGTTATCAACACCGAGCTGGCACTGGCCGACCTTGAAAGCTGTGAGCGCGCCATTCAGCGCAACACCAAAAAAGCCAAGGGTGGCGACAAAGACGCTAAGTTTGAGCTAACTGTGCTTGAAAAACTGCTGCCTGTGCTGGAAGAAGGCAACATGTTGCGTTCTGTCGAGCTAAGCAAAGAAGAAGAAGCGGCAGTACAATACCTCAACTTCTTGACGCTTAAGCCCACTATGTACATTGCCAACGTCAACGATGATGGCTTTGAAAACAACCCTTACCTCGACAAAGTACGTGAAATTGCCGCCCAAGAAGGTGCCACCGTGGTCGCCGTGTGCGCGGAAATTGAAGGCGAAATTGCCGAGCTGGACGCCGAAGAAGCGGCTGCATTCTTAGAAGAAATGGGGCTGGAAGAGCCAGGCCTTAACCGTGTGATTCGCGCCGGTTATGAACTGCTTACCCTGCAAACCTACTTCACGGCGGGTGTTAAAGAAGTGCGTGCTTGGACCGTGCCAATTGGCGCCACAGCTCCGCAAGCGGCAGGTAAAATCCACACTGACTTCGAAAAAGGCTTTATCCGTGCTGAAGTGGTCGGTTATGAAGACTATATTGCGAACAATGGCGAAAGCGGCGCGAAAGAAGCCGGTAAATGGCGCCTAGAAGGCAAAGACTACATCGTAAAAGATGGCGATGTGATCCATTTCCGCTTTAACGTATAAGCGCGTCATGCCTCTTGGGTGAGTTGTCGAGACCCCACCCTTATCAGATAAAACCAGCCTCCGGGCTGGTTTTTTTATTCCCACTATTCAACACCCTTCGCCACTTCCTCGGTAAGCTTTGCCGCTAAATTGTCCAAAATGGCGATTATTGCAGCCAACGAATGCAAAATCGCAAAAAAAACAATAACCAGACCTTGACGCCTTTCGCCCAGATCCGCATAATTCGCAGCGTCTTAAGGCACTACGCCTGACAGAGTGGCTACGTAGCTCAGTTGGTTAGAGCACATCACTCATAATGATGGGGTCACAGGTTCGAATCCCGTCGTAGCCACCATTATTTTTATAATTCGGTCTGCGTTTTTGTTACCGGGTTATCCACCTTTTGCGGAGGTGGCGGAATTGGTAGACGCGCTAGCTTCAGGTGCTAGTGTCCGAAAGGACGTGAGGGTTCAAGTCCCTCTCTCCGCACCAAGTTAGGCAACGCCTACTGGGGTATCGCCAAGCGGTAAGGCAACGGGTTTTGATCCCGTCATTCCCAGGTTCGAATCCTGGTACCCCAGCCATATTAAAAAGCCCACATCATGTGGGCTTTTTTGCGTTTAGGCGTTGTCTTCGGCTCATCCGCTACACCACAATCCCCAGCTTGGCGAGTTCTGCGCGGCATTGCTGTGCATCGGTAAAAGGGATACCCGCCATGCCTAGCGCTTTCGCACCTTCTACGTTCGCGATCCTGTCATCCAAAAACACACAAGAAGCTGGGTCGAGATGGTAGTCATCTAACAAGCGTTGATAAATATCAGGCTCGGGTTTTAAGTGCCCTACTTCGGCTGACACGATGGCACCATCGAACAGCGACCAAAACGCATAGCGCTGTTTTAAGAACGCCACAATTTCGTGCACATTATCGGTTAACGCATAAACACCGTATCCAGCCTGTTTGGCCGAGTGAAGTAACTCGACACTACCGTAAAGACAAATTTGAGTCTGTTTAATGTAATAAAACAGTGCCTCAAGCTGCGCAGGGCTTAGCGACGTTTCTTTGGCAAAACGTTGCTTGGCTTGCGCTTCGGTGAGCGTGCCACGATTCAGCGCTTGCCAAGTATCACTGGGGAAGATTTGATTGGCATACGTGTGGGCATCTGCCGCGTCCCCTAAGGTTAGACGGATGATTTCTTCCGGTGACCAACGCACCATCACATTGCCAATATCAAAAATAATCGTCTGGTAGTTCACCATATCGCGTCCTTGCTCTTGTCGCGAAGGCTAGAGCCCTAACGCATACTTCAATACATGTTTTTTCACTGGACCACTGTGTTCGGCCAGTTTAAACAACGCATTACGCGCCAGTTTTAAAGGCGTGATTCGATTGCTAAATGCGGCGTAAAACACATCCATGCCGGTTTGCATCATCATGTTATCGGTGCGGCGGGCTTTCTCATAAGCTACTAATGTCGCATTATCCTGCCAGTGTTCGCCTGCATCGGCACAGGCATCCAGCAGGGCCGCTACATCTTTAAAGCCTAAGTTCACCCCTTGCCCTGCGAGTGGGTTAATGGTGTGGGCAGCATCACCAATCACCACAACACCATGACGATGGTACTGCTGCGCATGGCGTCGCGTCAGCGGGAATGCGCCCCAGTTGACAGGCGTCACCTCTCCAACTTCGGCGGGAAAATTCGCCACAATCTCTGCTTTTAACTGCGCCGCATCTAACTGACACAATTGCTGAATACGTTGAGGGCTGTCGTACCACACCAAGGAAGCTTGCTGACCGCAAAGCGGCAAGAAGGAGCGCGGCCCGGAAGGGAAGAATTGTTGCCATGTGATATCTTGCTGCGGCGACGCGGTTTCGACACTAATCAGCATGCAATGTTGGCGATAGTCCCAGCTGGTGATGCCAATCTTGGCGTAGTCTCGCACTCGAGAGTTTGCGCCATCCGCACCAATCAACCACGGCGCTGTCAGTGTGTCGCCGTTGTCTAACTCAACATAGTGTTGCTGCCCCTTTTGATGCATTGATGTAATCGATGCGGGCGAGAAAACGTGCAAGTTGTCATAGCGTGAGAATTGCTGCCAGAGTCCGAGTTGAATCAAACGATTTTCGACCATATATCCCAGTTGGGGTAAGTCGAGTTGCTCTGCGCTAAAGCAGACACGGCTGTCTTCCGCTTCCCACGTTTCAAGGCGGCGATATGGACACACACGCATGGCTTCAATGTCCGTCCATGCCCCTAAATCGGACAGTAGCGCCACCGACGCATGAGAGATAGCCGAAACACGAAGATCCATTGGCTGTGAGGGCGAAAATGACTGAGGAACTTGGCGCTCAACCAACGCAACCTGACGCCCCTGACGCGCTAATCCCAACGCAGCGGCCGCACCCACCATGCCACCGCCAACAATAATGATTTCAAATGGGTTCATGACTATCTCTTTTTACTAGCAATGAGGGCATTCTACTGAAGGTTAACGAGAATTCGACCTAAATCAGATCAAATTGCGTCAATGTTCTTGGCAGTAACCACCATAAATGCGAGTCAGGTTGTGTCCTTTGTCAATGCCTTACCAAGATTGAAGGTTCTGAGGATCATTTCATCGGCCCTGTGATCTGGTCAGCGTTATTGGAAAGCAGTACAATACGCGGCTTGCCAAGCTGATTGACTGGTTAAAAACCACACAGCTTGAGGGGTAATGTCGACCATAAGATTAAAAACGAGCGTAAAGTTACATGGCTAAGAAACTGCTGATTAAAACCTGGGGTTGCCAAATGAATGAGTATGACTCATCCAAAATGGCAGATCTGCTCAATGCTTCCGGTGGTTACGAGCTGACCGAGCAACCAGAAGAAGCAGATGTTCTCCTCCTAAACACCTGCTCTATCCGTGAAAAAGCGCAAGAGAAGGTTTTCCACCAACTCGGGCGTTGGAAAACACTGAAAGACAAGAATCCAGATTTGGTGATCGGGGTTGGTGGCTGTGTAGCAACACAAGAAGGCGACCACATCCGTGAGCGCGCACCTTATGTGGATGTAATTTTTGGCCCGCAAACGCTGCACCGCCTTCCTGAGATGATCAAACAATCACGCTCAGATCATGCGCCCGTGATGGACATTACCTTCCCGGAAATAGAGAAATTCGATCGTCTTCCCGAGCCGCGTGCAGAAGGACCGACCGCTTTCGTTTCGATTATGGAAGGCTGCTCCAAGTACTGTACCTTCTGCGTGGTGCCTTATACGCGCGGTGAAGAAGTGAGCCGTCCGCTCGACGATGTCCTGTTTGAGATTGCCCAACTGGCCGAGCAAGGCGTCCGTGAAGTGAACCTGCTGGGGCAAAACGTAAACGCCTATCGTGGTGAAATGCACGACGGTGAGATTTGTACCTTTGCCGAGCTGCTGCGTTATGTGGCTGCGATTGATGGCATTGACCGTATTCGCTACACCACCAGCCATCCGGTTGAGTTTACTGACGATATCATCGAGGTGTATCGTGATACGCCAGAAGTGGTGAGCTTCCTCCACTTGCCAGTGCAAAGTGGTTCAGACCGAATTCTGACTATGATGAAGCGTCCGCACACCGCTATCGAGTATAAGTCAAAAATTCGTAAGCTGCGTCAAGCGCGCCCTGATATTACCATCAGCTCTGACTTTATCGTCGGCTTCCCGGGTGAAACGGACCAAGACTTTGAAGCGACCATGAAGCTGATCACGGATATCGACTTCGATATGAGCTTTAGTTTTGTGTATTCACCACGCCCTGGTACGCCAGCCGCCGATATGCCTGACGACACCCCAGAGCAAGTGAAAAAAGAACGTCTGTACCGCCTGCAGCAACAAATTAACAGCCAAGCGATGCGTTACTCACGACTGATGCTCAACACGGAGCAACGTATTCTGGTTGAAGGCCCATCTCGTAAGAATCTGATGGAGCTACGCGGCCGTACCGAAAACAACCGTGTCGTTAACTTTGAAGGCTCTGTCGATTTGATTGGCCAATTTGTTGACGTCAAAATTACTGAAGTGATGCCAAACTCGCTCCGCGGTGAGCTGGTTCGTACTGAAAAAGATATGGACCTGCGTGTCGCCGTCTCGCCAACCGAAATCATGGCGAAAACACGTAATGAAAACGAGCTTGGCGTTGGTGTATATACTCCTTAAGGAGTTCATCGATTCAAGGGCGCCGGGAAGCCGGCGCCTAAAGCGAGGATAACCTTGTCTAAAATTATCACTCTTGATCTTACTTTAGAGCCAGCCGATAACACCCGACTTGCCAATCTTTGTGGCCCGTTTGACGACAATATCAAACAATTAGAACGCCGCTTAGGTGTGGAAATTAATCACAGACACAATGCGTTTTCGATTGTTGGCAAGCCACATACCGCGAATGCCGCGGTAGATATTCTCAAGCATTTGTATGTTGATACTGCCCCAGTGCGTGGCAGCTACCCAGACATTGAGCCGGAAGCCATTCACTTGGCAATCAAAGAATCGGGCGTACTCGAGCAAACCACCGAATCAAGCATCCCATACGGTAAAGAGATTAATATCAAAACCAAAAAAGGGGTGATCAAACCGCGTACGCCAAACCAAGCGCAATATATTGCTAACATGGTTAGCCATGACATTACCTTTGGTATTGGTCCGGCGGGAACCGGTAAAACCTACTTGGCGGTCGCAGCGGCGGTTGATGCACTTGAGCGCCAAGAAATTCGCCGTATTTTGCTGACACGTCCTGCGGTAGAGGCCGGTGAAAAACTGGGCTTTTTGCCCGGCGATCTCAGCCAAAAAGTCGATCCTTATCTGCGCCCTTTGTACGATGCCTTGTTTGAAATGCTTGGCTTTGAGCGCGTTGAAAAGCTGATTGACCGTAACGTGATTGAAGTCGCGCCGCTGGCCTATATGCGTGGCCGTACCCTCAATGACGCTTTTATTATTCTCGATGAAAGCCAAAACACGACGGTGGAACAAATGAAGATGTTCCTGACTCGGATTGGCTTTAATTCGCGTGCTGTGATCACCGGTGACGTGACACAAGTGGATTTGCCACGCAACGCGAAATCGGGCTTACGCCATGCCATTGAAGTGCTCTCTGATGTCAAAGAAATCAGCTTCCACTTCTTTCAAGCTGACGACGTGGTTCGCCACCCTGTGGTGACGCGTATTGTTCAAGCCTATGATAAATGGGAAGCGGAAGATGCGCGCGCACGCAAAGAAGCCGAAGCGCGTCGTCGTGAGGCACGCGAAGCACAAATGCACACAGAACACAGCCAATCGCAGGAACAATCATGAGTTATTACGTGGATGTTCAGCTGGCGTGTGATAATACTGACGGGTTGCCCAGTGATGATCAGCTCCAAGCTTGGTTTGAACACGCCGTGCGCAACGCGCGTGAACAAGCGGAAGTCACGATTCGTCTGGTTGACGAAGGTGAGAGCCAGAGCTTGAATCGCGATTATCGTGGCAAAGATAAACCCACAAATGTGTTATCGTTTCCGTTCGATGCCCCTCCCGGTATCGACATTGATTTGCTCGGCGATCTGATCATTTGCCGCCAAGTGGTTGAGCGTGAAGCTGAACAACAAGGCAAGCAATTGATGGATCACTGGGCACACATGGTCGTGCATGGCAGCTTACACCTGCTCGGTTACGACCATATTGAGGATGATGAAGCCGAGCAAATGGAAGCCTTAGAGCGTGACATTTTAGCTACCATGGGGGTGCCTGATCCCTATGCGAACGACTTCATTGAGCGTTAACTAACTGAATGAATTTGAATGAACGACGATAATTCGCAAAACGCAGACGGTCCGAGTAGGAAGACCTTCTTCGAGCGGCTAGGACAGTTTTTCCAAGCTGATCCTAAAGACAGACAGGAACTGGTGGATGTGTTCCGCGATTCAGAGCAAAACGCCCTGATCGACCATGACACAAGAGACATGCTGGAAGGTGTCATGCAAATCTCCGACATGCGTGTTCGAGATATCATGATCCCCCGCTCGCAGATGGTAACCGTTGAACGATCGCAGTCTTTGGAAGCGATCATTAATATCATCATTGATGCCCAACACTCGCGTTATCCTGTGATCAGCGATGACAAAGACCATGTTGAAGGCATCTTACTTGCGAAAGATCTGCTGCGCTACTTGCGCCCAGATGCCGAAAACTTCGATATCGAGAAGGTGTTACGCCCTGCCGTGGTGGTGCCTGAGAGTAAACGCGTTGACCGCTTACTCAAAGAGTTCCAAGAAGAACGCTACCACATGGCGATCGTGATCGATGAATTTGGCGGTGTATCGGGCGTGGTCACCATTGAAGATATCTTGGAAGAAATCGTTGGCGAAATCGAAGATGAGTACGACGAGGACGACGAACAAGAAATCCGTCAGCTAAGCCGCCATACTTTTGCGGTAAAAGCACTGACCACGTTAGAAGACTTTAATACACATTTCGGCAGTCAGTTCCAAGACGATGTGGTAGACACCATCGGCGGCTTGGTCATGACCAGCTTTGGCCATCTGCCCGATCGCGGCGAGGAAGTGGATATCGAACATTTCCACTTTAAGGTGACCTCGGCAGACAGCCGTCGTATCATTCAGCTACAAGTCACCATTCCTGACAGTAGCGAACCTCAAAGTGAAAGCGATTAATCACATTGTGCGTCAAATTGGGCAGCCTCTCGCGGCTGCCCTGCTTGGTGCCAGTGCCACCCTTGCCTTTGCCCCCTTCTCTTACTGGCTGCTAATGCCAGTATCGCTTTGGGGTCTATTCCTGTTGCTCCAATCCACCTCCCCCAAAAGGGCCAGTTTGCTCGGCTTTTTCTGGGGTCTGGGTCAATTTGCTACCGGCGTCAGCTGGGTGTATGTCAGTATCGATCATTTTGGAGGCATGCCCGCCATAGCAGGCTTGTCCTTAATGGCGCTGCTGGTCATATACCTTGCATTGTATCCTGCGTTATTCGCCGGAGTGTTAGCGCGCTGCTCGGTGCGCCATGCCGCGATTAAGTGGCTATTTCTCGCGCCTAGTCTATGGCTGGTGGCCGATGGGTTACGAGGCTGGGTCTTTACCGGTTTCCCGTGGCTGTGGCCCGGCTACAGCCAAATTGATAGTCCTTTAGCTGGCGTAGCGCCTGTGCTCGGTGTGCAAGGCATCACTTGGGTGCTGGTGCTAATGGCAGGATTGGCGACCTTAATCACGCCCAAATGGGGCGCGTGGCAAGGACGCAAGCAGTTAGCTGGCCTTGTGGCGATCGCAGGGATATCCGCGTGTGCCTACGGGCTTAACACCATCCAGTGGGTTGAAGCGAATCCAGAGAAACAACAAACGGTTTCACTGATCCAAGGCAATATTCCCCAAGCGTTAAAGTGGCGTATCGATCAACGCTGGCCAACCTTAATGAAGTACCTAGATCTCACCCGCCAACATTGGGATAGCGATGTGGTGATCTGGCCAGAAGCGGCTATTCCGGCATTGGAGCGTGACTTACCTCGCTTTTTTGAGCAATTAGATACCGCCGCGAAAAATAACCACACCACGGTCATTACCGGCGTGTTAGACCAAAATGCGGCAGGGCAATATTTTAATAATGTGATTGCGGTTGGCGCTGATACGCCTAGCTATCAGTATCCTGCGCCGAAGCAATACAGCAAGCATCATTTGCTCCCGTTTGGTGAATTCGTTCCCTTTGAATCGTTACTGCGTCCGCTTGCGCCTTTATTTAATTTGCCCATGTCTTCGTTCTCACCGGGCGAGGCCATACAACCGGCATTACCGGCCAATGGCTTGGCCTACATCACGGCGCTTTGCTACGAAATTGCGTTTCCAGCGCAAATTCGCGCCAACTTGACGCCGGACAGTAACGCGATTATCACTTTATCGAATGATGCGTGGTTTGGCCGCTCAATTGGCCCATTGCAGCATTTAGAGATTGCGCGGATGCGCGCGCGTGAGTTTGGCTTGCCGGTCATTCGTGCCACCAATAATGGTGTGACTGCGATTATGGATGCACGCGGCAATATTCAGCAATCCCTCCCGCAATTTGAAACCGGTGTGCTTACCACCACAGTCACCAGCACTGTGGGTCTCACCCCCTATCGCCAATGGGGTAATACCCCGCTTTGGATTTGGGTGGTGATAAGTGGGCTTATTGGCTGGCGATATCGCGGCCAGCCTTATCATCGCACTCCACGGAAAATTTCCACACGCGCCTGACATTTGTCCGCCTGAACTGACGTAACGTGTGAGGTGAAAGACTCACTTTGATGACGAAGAGGGATAAAAACATGTTACGTCGTTCGTATGTATGGTTGAGCATGGCGTTAGTGGCACTGACCGCCCTAGTAGGCTGTGCCACCCATTCTCAGCAGGATCAAATTAGCCAAGCAAACCTGGCACGCGATCAGTTTTATCAATATCCGCAAACCCAACCGTTTTTTGATAACGCCTATGGCTATGCCGTGTTTCCTTCGGTCGGTAAAGGCGGTTTTTGGGTGGGCGGCGCATACGGTAAAGGCGTGGTCTACCGCCAAGGTCAACCGGTCAGCGCAGCCGAGTTAAAGCAAGTGTCGGTCGGTCTTACTTTTGGCGGACAAGCCTTCAGCGAAATCGTCTTTTTTGAAGATCAAGCCGCGTATGACCGCTTTATGAAAGGACAAGTAGAGCTGGGCGCACAAGCCTCCGCGACTGCCTTAACCGAAGGCGCCTCTGCGCAAGCCGGCACCGCAGGCACCTCGGCGTCAGCCAGTAACCGTCAGTCAAAAGCCTATTATGTTAATGGTCTGACTGTCTTTACCCATGCTAAGGGTGGCCTGATGGTCGAAGCGGCACTTGCAGGTCAGCAATTTAGTCCGGCTAGCTGGTAGTCGCAACGATTAACCGCCTATCTTAAGACAGGACAACCAAGCGAAAAAAGGCCAGCATCATGCGCTGGCCTTTCTATTTGTGTGTCGTCGGCATGCGGTTACGAGGACTGCCAAACAAACCACAGCGTCGTGTCATCCTCAGCTAGGACATCTCCTTCGAGTGTCGGCTCACTGTTGAGTCGAACGTCCTCATTCCTGCTATCTAATGCTGAGCCAGCTGGCTGCTGGGGTGACGTTGCCACTTTCTCACTACCCGCATAATCGAGACGCTCTTGCGGGGTCATAAGACGGATTTCGCGATTCGCGGTCAGCTCGTTAATCAATGCTTGTTGTGAGGCAGCTAAACGTACCGTAAATCGCAACGCATCTCCTTCGAGCTCCGCTAGGTGTGCGCTTTGTAGCGCATTTAATCCAGCTAGCGTGCGCTCTAGCTGGACATAATCATCACCACCTTGTACGCCTGCAATCGCCAACGTCACCGCTTGACTGTCATCATTTTGATCAAACACCACGGCAGTACGGGTCGCATAATAATCGGCAACCGCATTGATCATAGCCGCACTGTCGCCTTGCCCGCGCTGTTGATCGGCTTGCAAGTCGCTCGCATCGGGGAAGAATTGCCAACGTATGCCCTGCGGGATCAGTTTGGCAATCACAATACCGTCCGCTTGATAGCGCTGACTCGCGTCGCTAACCGGGCCGATAAAGCCTCCCCAAAGATCACTGGCAGAAATTGCCATCAGATCATCAAAATCGCCTACCGGCACCAATACGGGCAGACCCCGCTTGGCAGCACTGTCTCGCAAGGCGTCAACCAAAGCCACATCGCTTTGTTCCCACACAATTTCGCGTTCAGTACCACGATCGTCCACCAGCCATACTAAGACGGACGGACGCGGCGTACCCCATAAAGGCAATCCCGCATCACGCAGCAGCGCTTGCACTTGCTGGCTATCAAAGCCCACTTCAAGGGTCCGTACCGATTCGCTGCTCTCCGTACGCGCCGTTTCACCATATCCTACCTGGGTGATCAAACCATCCACATCATTAAGACGATTCTGCACACTGGGGTTATCGGCAATGTCACGTTGTCCCGAGACTTTGACCAACACGTCCAGCAAGCCTTGTTGCTTAGCCGCTTGTTGCGACGTTTGAGCGCCGTTATCTAATGGTACGCTTGCATGGTACAAATTATTGGCAAAGACGCTGGGTAGCCACAGCATAGCCATCACGGCCATTACAAATCGGATCATAGTTTTTCCACATTGATTGATGGGATGTTGGGATCATAAGCGCTCTTGTCCTCTCTCAGCAATGCTCTTACCTAAAAAAGACCTGATTCCTGACCGTTGGTTCACATAGCCCTCTCACCACGCTGCCTCTCGCCACTAGAATGAAATCCGTTACATCGATTATTTGCTACCGATCTCACATTGATAAATATGACAAGCATCACATCTTGGCTTTGTGCTAACATCTCGCGATTTTTTTTGGAGGTGAGACTATGATGCAAGTTTTACAAGGCGCACAGATGCTATTTGTTGCATTTGGCGCATTGGTATTGGTGCCATTATTAACTGGGCTTGACCCCAATGTCGCCCTCTTTGGTGCCGGTATTGGAACCCTGATTTTTCAACTTATCACCCGTCGCTCCGTCCCCATTTTCCTCGCCTCTTCTTTCGCCTTTATCGCTCCCATTCTTTACGGTGTTAACAACTTTGGTATTCCCGCCACCATGGGCGGCCTAATGGCGGCTGGGATGGTTTACCTGATTATGGGCGGTATTATCCGCGTCAAAGGCGTCGACATCATTCACAAGTTGTTGCCACCTGTGGTGGTGGGTCCTGTCATTATGGTGATTGGTCTGGGGCTTGCGCCAACTGCGGTCAATATGGCGTTGGGGAAAAGTGGCGATGGCGGCACGCAAATTATCGCCGGTGATGTTGCAATTTGGATTTCGTTGCTATCGCTGCTGACCACCATACTGATCAGTGTGTTTGCTAAAGGCTTCTTTAAGTTGGTGCCAATCTTGGCGGGTATCGTGGTGGGATATATCGCCAGCCTTATCATGGGCGTAGTCGATTTCACCGCTGTGACTCAAGCAAGCTGGCTCGCCATGCCCGCCTTTACGCTGCCTGAATTTAATATCAACGCTATCTTATTCATGATCCCCGTGGCGATCGCTCCCGCTGTTGAGCATGTGGGCGATATGTTGGCTATCTCAAATGTCACCCGCAAAGACTACCTGAAAAAACCCGGTCTTCACCGCACCATGGCAGGTGACGGTGCCGCTACCATTGCCGCATCTTTATTCGGTGCGCCACCCAATACCACTTACAGCGAAGTCACCGGAGCCGTGATGCTCACCAAAGCATTTAACCCAGTGATTATGACCTATGCAGCATTAACGGCAATTGTGTTGGCCTTTGTCGGAAAGCTGGGCGCAGTGTTACTGACCATTCCTTTGCCTGTGATGGGCGGGATCATGATCTTATTATTCGGCTCTATCGCGACGGTGGGATTAAATACCCTGATCCGCAATCAAGTCGATCTGCATGACTCTCGCAACCTCGCGATTGTCGGCGTAACCTTGGTCTTTGGTATTGGCGGCATGGCATTCGGCATTGGCGATTTTAGCTTACAAGGCATTAGCCTGTGTGGTCTGGTCGCGATTGTGCTCAACCTTGTGTTGCCACGTAAAATGGGCGAAAACCATATTGTTGACAGTGCGCAGATGGAAGAAGGCTCGCACTAACCCCGATCGAAAAAGGGCGCCGAAGCGCCCTTTTGGATTTTCCCACCTAAGGTGGTTGAGTTGATTAACCTTGCGCCGCACGCGCTTCAACAAGCTTAATCGCTTGCTCAATACGCGCGACCACACGGTCTTTACCAATCAGGTGCATGACCGCATCCACAGAAGGCGATTGACCGCCACCGGTAACCGCAACGCGTAATGGCATGCCCACTTTGCCCATGCCCACATCCAAATCGGCACAGGTATCGGCGATTACTGCTTTTAAGGCTTCCACGCTCCAGTCTTGCAGCGCTTCAATTTTGCCTTTCGCCACTTGTAATGGCTCTAGTGCCACCGGACGCAGGTGCTTTTTCGCCGCCGCTGGGTCGATCTCATCAAAGTCTTGATAGAAGTAACGGCTTTGTTCCGCCAGTTCTACCAAGGTATGACAACGCTCGCCGACCAGCTGGATCACGTCGGTGATGGCCGGGCCTTGGCTAATGTCGATGCCAGCTTGATCGAGGTGCCACTGCAGATGCTGCGCGACCTCTTGCGGGTCAGCGTGCTTAATGTAGTGGTTGTTCAACCACAGCAGCTTTTCAGTGTTAAACGCTGAGGCTGACTTGCTGATCGCCTCAAGGCTAAACAGTTCAATCATCTCATCGAGCGAGAAAATTTCTTGGTCACCATGTGACCAGCCCAAGCGCACCAAATAGTTCAGCAACGCATGAGGCAAGAAGCCCTGATCGCGATATTGCATAACGCTGACCGCACCGTGGCGCTTAGACAGTTTCGCTCCGTCATCACCAAGGATCATCGAGCAATGCGCAAACTCAGGGACCGGTGCGCCCAGCGCTTTGTAGATATTGATCTGACGTGGGGTGTTGTTGATGTGGTCTTCACCACGCACAACTTGGGTGATCCCCATATCCCAGTCATCCACAACCACACAGAAGTTGTAGGTTGGGCTGCCGTCGGTACGGCGGATAATCAGGTCATCCAGTTCACTGTTCGCAATTTCAATACGGCCGCGGATCTTGTCGTCAAAGACAACCTTACCCTCTTTCGGGTTGCGGAAACGGATCACATGCGGGTCATCCGCCTTAGCGTTTTGATTCGCTTCAATCACTTTTGGATGATCAGCGTCGTAGCGTGGCTTAAGACCGTCTGCTTTTTGTTGCTCACGGATCTCATCGAGCAGCTCTTTCGGGGCATAGCATTTATAGGCTTTGTCTTCCGCCAAAAGTTGGTCAACAAGCTGGTTATATCGGTCAAAACGCTTGGTTTGATAATATGGACCTTCATCCCACGTTAAACCCAACCATTCCATCCCTTCTAAGATGGCGTCGATGGCCTCTTGGGTTGAACGCTCAAGATCAGTATCTTCAATACGCAATACAAATTGACCGCCTTGGCTGCGTGCTGCTAGCCAAGAATAGAGTGCTGTACGCGCACCGCCCACGTGCAAAAAGCCGGTTGGGCTGGGGGCAAAGCGGGTTTTGATAGTCATTAGGATCCCTATCCCAGTGGTGAGAATGATGAGTGAGAGTTAGTTTACCAGTACAGGTAAATTCCACAATCGAGGCCACGGGATTCCCCGAAGCCTCGCGGTATTTATTGGTTGATCAGTGCCAGCATGCCGTCTTCATCTAACACAGTCACACCTAAATCTTGCGCTTTGGTCAGTTTCGAGCCAGCGGCTTCACCGGCAATCAAGATATCTGTTTTCGCCGAGACGCTTCCGGTCACTTTAGCCCCTAACGCTTGCAGCGCGGCTTTTGCATCCGTACGCGACATTTGCGACAAGGTACCAGTCAACACGATGGTTTTTCCCGCCAAAGGCTGTGCTTGCGCATCCGTTTGTTGGGCCACTTCCGGCCAGTGGATCCCAGTTTCCAACAGTGCATCCAACACATCTTGGTTGTGAGGTTCGGCAAAGAAGCGAACAATATGGCCCGCCACAATCGTCCCAACATCTGGGACCGCAATCAAGGCTTCTTCATCCGCGGCGCGCAGCGCGTCGAGGGTTTTAAAATGTGTGGCCAGATTTTGTGCCGTGGCTTCGCCAACCTCACGGATCCCCAACGCATAAATAAATCGAGGCAAGGTGGTTGCTTTGGCTTTTTCTAGCGCATCAATCAGATTTTGTGCTGATTTTGGCCCCATTCTATCCAAGGCGGTGACGCGGCCCGCCGTGAGGCGAAACAGATCAGCGGGAGTATGGATCAGCTCTTTTTCAATCAGCTGCTCGACGATTTTATCACCGAGGCCATCAATATCCATCGCCTTACGCGAGGAGAAATGCTTAATGGCTTCTTTACGTTGCGCAAGGCAAATTAACCCGCCAGTACAACGCGCCACCGCTTCACCCTCAACACGAGTGACCGCAGAATCACACACAGGACAAGCAGTTGGAAAAACAATCGGCTGCGCATGTTCTGGACGGCGGCTTTCTACCACGCCGACCACTTGTGGGATCACATCACCCGCGCGACGGATCACCACGGTATCACCGATATGAACCCCTAAACGCTCAATTTCATCGCCATTGTGTAAGGTCGCATTGCTGACCGTCACGCCCCCGACAAAAACAGGTGCCAGTTTTGCGACCGGTGTGATGGCTCCCGTTCGTCCCACTTGGAACTCAACATCGTTGAGGGTGGTAATTTCTTCTTGAGCCGGGAATTTATAAGCAATTGCCCAACGGGGAGCGCGCGCAACAAACCCTAGGGTTTGCTGGCTTTCAATGCTGTCGACTTTTATCACCACCCCGTCAATTTCATAGGGCAATGCATCACGTCGGGCTAAGATGTCTTGGTAGTAGCGTTTGACACCAGCTAAATCCGTCACCTGTTTGACTTCAGGGCTAAGCGCTAGACCCCACTGTTTAAGCTTTTGCAGGCGTTGGAACTGCCCCTCGCCAAATGGTGTCGACATAATGCCAACGGCATAAGCATAAAAACTAAGCGGACGGCTGGCTGCAACTTTAGGGTCCAATTGACGCAGACTACCGGCGGCCGCGTTGCGCGGGTTGGCAAAGGTTTTATCCCCTCGCTTGAGGGCAGCTTCATTAAGTGCCTCAAAGCCCGCTTTAGGCATAAAGACTTCACCGCGCACCTCAAGACGCGTCGGCCAATCTCCCGCCTGCAACGTCAACGGGACGTTACGAATCGTTTTCACATTGTGGGTGATGTTTTCACCCGTGGTGCCATCGCCTCGGGTCGCAGCTTGGACCAAGACACCATTTTCGTAAATCAAGCTAACCGCTAAGCCATCAAGTTTTGGCTCACAGGTATAGGTGACAGACTCGCCATCACCGAGTCTGTCTTTAACACGGCGTTCAAAGTCAGCCAGATCGTCATCACTGAAGGCATTGCCCAAAGATAACATCGCCAACTCGTGGGTCACTGTCTCAAATGCGCTAAGCGGTGCGCCACCCACACGCTGACTCGGCGAATCAGCCGTCACCCATTCAGGGTGCTCAGCTTCAATGGCCAGCAACGTTTGCATTAAACGATCGTACTCCGCGTCCGGCAGCTCAGGGCTGTCTTCGACATAGTAACGATAGGCATGGTAGTTAAGCTGATGCTTCAACGCATCCAGTTGTTCTTTGCTGTAAGCCATGATTGATCTGTTGTGACTGATTGAGTGACAGGCAAGTATATACGTATTAACGGCGAAGATGGAGATGTGTGCGTGTAGGTGGTTGGCCGATGAACAATCACCGACCAACTTCGACCTATGCAGAGAAGGCTTTAACCCGCTCTCGGTACTCGTCAAGGCGAGACGGCGTCATCATGGCGCGCGCATCGTCAAGCACCAGCCCGCCGAGCTCATCGGCAATCTGCTGCGCGGTTTGTAGCATCAGTTTGAAGTTTTGTTCCGGCTCACCATAACAAGGCAAGGTCATGAAGAAGCTAATTCCAGGCGTTTCAAAGCCATCAATATGACCGATATCAAAGGTCCCTGGTTTTACCATGTTCGCGACACTAAACAGCACCTTGCCCGTGCCTGACGGATCGGAATGACGGTGATAAATCCCCATATCACCAAAGCGCAAGCCATGCTGTTCAAGGCTATTGGTTAACTCAAGACCGTTGAAAATGGCATTGTTATTGGCATGAACATGCAAAACAAGCACTTCAGTTTCATCTTCCGACTCGGCGGCTTCACCTTGCTCCGCGTCATGCTCGGCAGTGTCTGGTTGCGCAGTGTCATTAGTGACCGGCGCAGTATCCTCACCGTCTTCTGCTTGATGGGCGGTAAATGGCGCGGCGGATTGCTCGCCCGCTGCAGGCTCAGGGGCATCATCGGCCGCCGACATTGATGGAAAAGCAGGCTCGACGGGGTCTGTCTTCGCGGATTCGTCGGCAAACAAGGGGTCGACATCGGGTTTATCACCAAAACTCACCGCAGGCTCTTTGCGGCTGGGTTTCGGATTGTCGCCAGAGGCGCTTTTGACGACTCGGACTGCGCCTATCCCGTCTTGATCAAACCCTTGGTCGTCTTTGCTGTCATCCAATTTTCCCAGCGGCTTTTCACCAAATTTGGTGCTCTTTTCTTTCTTATTGGTCCAGAGGCCATGCAACAGCAAAGCTGCAATTGCTAATGCTCCCAAAACAATCAGTACAAGGCGCAATTCCTGCATCGTCGATTCTCAAATCTGTGTTTGTTCAGCGTATTGATTAGCTTATGGCATAGCGTGCGCAGATACGCAAACGCTTTGTCGATCATAAGCGGGCCACATTGACTAACGCAATGCGTAATCGGTCAACTTAGTTAACTGTATCAAAAGTTGGAGACAATTTAACGAATACAGCGACAGAAATGCGTAAAGTTTCCACGCATTTGACCGTTGTCAGCACCTCGGTTGGGCCAGTAGTATAACCCCAAATCAAAAAGGAGATGTCATGACCCACCGTGTTCATCCTCAGCCTCGAAGCGGGGCTGGCTATTTGTTACAAGGTTTTTCACTGATGCTGACGCCGGGATTACGCCGTTTTGTAGTGATCCCGATTATCGTCAATGTGTTATTGATGGGCGGCGCATTTGCTTATTTATTGTCTCAATTTAGCGATTGGATTGATACTTGGCTTGCGACCCTCCCAGAATGGCTGTCTTGGCTGTCCTTTGTGCTTTGGCCGCTGGTCGTGATTGCTATCTTAGTGGTGTTTTCCTACTTCTTTAGCACCTTAGCTAACTGGATTGCAGCTCCATTCAACGGTTTATTGGCGGAGCATTTAGAGGCCAAGCTGACCGGCGCCCCCTCGCCCAATGATGGCATGCTCGATGTGGTTAAAGATCTGCCACGGGTAATGAAACGGGAATGGCAAAAACTGATGTACTACATTCCTAAGGCGCTGGGATTGCTGCTGCTATTAT
This sequence comes from Salinivibrio sp. PR932, assembly GCF_001996125.1. Classification (NCBI taxonomy): domain Bacteria; kingdom Pseudomonadati; phylum Pseudomonadota; class Gammaproteobacteria; order Vibrionales; family Vibrionaceae; genus Salinivibrio; species Salinivibrio sp. PR932. Next base: position 51,242 of record NZ_MUFM01000006.1, read on the forward strand.
GGATCCCCGCCTTAGGCCAAACACTTGGTCCGGTATTGTGGTTTGTATTTAGTGCTTGGATGATGGCCATTCAATACTGTGACTATCCATTTGATAACCACAAGGTAGCCTTCCCGACCATGCGCGACAGCCTGAAACAATGCAGAGGTACATCGCTCAGTTTTGGGGCTGTGGTGATGCTGTTTACCATGACGCCAATCCTGAACCTGTTAGTCATGCCTGCTGCCGTATGCGGCGCCACCGCATTATGGGTCGACACTTATAAGTCGCGACTCGGGCGCTACTAGCTGGTTGTTACCTCACTCAAAAACCTCTACGCTCAGAGAGAAAAGCTCACAATTTCAGTGGGCTTTTCTTTTATTTGCCAATCATTTATTGGTCGATGTCACAATAAGATATAACCAACTGATCCTTTTCAAAACAGGCATCAGAGATATGCTTATAGCCAAACTAATCGGTGTCATGAAGGAACGATACAATGGGTAAGATTTACGAAGACAACACACAAACTATCGGTAATACCCCGCTGGTTCGCCTCAATCGCGTAGCTAAGCCAAACGTGCTTGCCAAAATCGAAGCGCGTAACCCAAGCTTCAGCGTCAAGTGCCGAATCGGCGCCAACATGATTTGGGACGCCGAGAAAAAAGGCACCTTGAAACCCGGTATTGAGCTGATTGAACCGACCAGTGGTAACACGGGGATTGCACTCGCTTATGTTGCTGCCGCACGTGGTTATAAACTCACCTTAACGATGCCTGAGTCGATGAGCTTAGAGCGTCGTAAACTGCTTAAAGCGCTGGGCGCGAAGCTGGTGCTAACCGAAGCGCCGAAAGGCATGAAAGGGGCGATTGCAAAAGCAGAAGAAATCATGGCCGCAGAGCCCGGCAAATACCTAATGCTGCAACAGTTCGATAACCCCGCTAACCCTGAAATCCATGAAAAGACAACGGGACCTGAGCTGTGGGACGACACAGATGGTGAGATTGACGTGTTTGTTGCAGGTGTCGGTACCGGCGGGACACTGACCGGTGTGAGCCGCTACATCAAAAACACCCAAGGTAAAGCGATCACGACCGTCGCCGTTGAGCCTGCAGAGTCGCCTGTGATTGCACAAACTTTGGCCGGTGAAGATGTGCAACCTGCTCCTCACAAAATTCAAGGCATTGGCGCGGGCTTTGTTCCTAAAAACTTGGATGTCAGCCTGATCGACAAAGTGGTTTCTGTCACCTCAGATGAAGCCATCGAAATGGCACGTCGCCTGATGGAAGAAGAAGGCATTTTGGCCGGTATTTCATCAGGTGCGGCTGTGGTTGCTGCCAACAAAATTGCTGAGCTTCCTGAGTTTGCAAACAAGAAGATCGTCACAATTTTGCCAAGTGCTGCAGAACGTTATCTCAGCTCACCGCTGTTCGCAGGCATGTTTACCGAGCTAGAAAACGAACAGTAACAGCAGGTTAGTGTGCACAGCACATTTACCTCCCCCTGACAAAAGGCCCACATCGGGCCTTTTTTGTTTGATTTTTATATTAAGCTTTAGTAAAAAACGTCTGCCTTTTTATTTTCCGCATCAAAATAAAAGCGACATCACCTGATGAGCGGAAGGTCAAAAACGGCAAAAAGATGACAGGAAATTGACATGGATTAAGCTATACGGTCAATTTCTTGGTTAGGTTAACGCCAACGGATAGCGAAAATGCCCGTCAGCGGTTAAGCTAATCTTAGATTTAATACATAGATTTAAAAAAATAGAGATACGGGGTGAATCATGTATAAGAAGCAAGTTGAAATTACTGCAGAAAACGGCCTACACACTCGTCCAGCAGCGCAGTTCGTAAAAGATGCGAAAGCCTATGATGCTGACATCACTGTTGAGTCTAACGGTAAAAGCGCGAGCGCAAAAAGCCTGTTCAAACTTCAAACCCTTGGCTTGACCAAAGGCACCATGGTGACTATCTCTGCTGAAGGTGCGCAAGCACAAGAAGCTGTTGAGCACCTAGTAAAACTGATGGGCGAGCTGGAGTAATCCGGCTCTTTTTCTATCGGTTTTAAGTTTGGTAAACGTAAGGTAAAGCTATGATTTCAGGCATCCTGGCATCACCTGGTATTGCTTTCGGTAAAGCACTGCTGCTGCAAGAAGAAGACGTTGTAATCAATAAAAACAAGATTGCCGCGTCTCAAGTCGATCAAGAAATTCAGCGCGTATTGGATGCTCGCGAAAAGTCTAAGACGCAACTTGAAGCGATCAAAGACAAAGCAAGGGAAACCTTCGGCGAAGAGAAAGAAGCCATCTTCGAAGGTCACATCATGCTGCTAGAAGATGAAGAGCTGGAAGAAGAAATTGTCAGCTTCATCAAGTCAAACCTAGCAACCGCCGACCACGCCATCTACAGCGTGATTGAAGAACAAGCGGTGACGCTTGAGTCACTCGACGACGATTATCTGAAAGAGCGCGCCGCAGACATTCGTGACATTGGCTCACGCTTTGTGAAAAACGCGCTAGGCATCAACATGGTGTCTCTCAGTGCAATTAACGAGCAAGTGATCTTGGTCGCCAACGATTTAACGCCTTCTGAAACGGCGCAAATCGACCTGAACTATGTGCTGGGCTTTATCACAGACATTGGCGGACGTACGTCTCACACCTCGATTATGGCACGCTCGCTTGAGCTTCCAGCCGTGGTGGGTACTAACGATGCGACTGCGAAAATTAAAAATGGCGACATGCTGGTACTGGATGCCGTAAACAACAAGATTGTTGTGAACCCATCTGAAGGCGAGTTGGCGAAATTTAAAGCCATTCGCGATCAGTACCAAGCAGAAAAAGCTGAGCTGGCGAAATTGAAAGATTTGCCTGCCATTACGCTGGACGGTCATCAAGTTGAAGTCTGCGGTAACGTAGGTACCGTCAAAGACTGTGACGGTGTCAACCGTAACGGTGGTGAAGGTGTCGGTCTTTACCGCACCGAGTTCCTATTTATGGACCGTGATTCACTGCCTACCGAAGAAGAACAGTATCAAGCGTACAAAGCGGTCGCTGAGGCGGTTGATGGTCATCCAGTGATCATCCGTACCATGGACATTGGTGGCGATAAAGACCTGCCATACATGGACCTGCCTGACGAAATGAACCCATTCTTGGGTTGGCGTGCAGTGCGTATCAGCTTGGATCGTCGTGAAATTCTGCGTGACCAACTCCGTGCTATTTTGCGTGCATCTGCACACGGTAAAGTCCGCGTGATGTTCCCAATGATCATCTCTGTTGAAGAAATCCGTGAGCTGAAAACCGCGCTAGAGACCTACAAAGCTGAGCTGCGTGAAGAAGACCTCGCCTTTGATGAGTCACTAGAAATCGGTGTGATGGTAGAAACACCAGCGGCCGCCGCCATTGCTCATCACCTTGCTAAAGAAGTCGACTTCTTCAGCATCGGAACCAACGATTTGACCCAGTACACCCTGGCTGTCGACCGTGGCAACGAACTGATTTCTCACCTGTACAATCCACTGTCACCTGCGGTATTGACGGTTATCAAGCAAGTGATTGATGCCTCACATGCCGAAGGTAAATGGACCGGAATGTGCGGAGAACTTGCAGGGGATGAGAAAGCAACGTTACTATTGATGGGTATGGGCCTGGATGAGTTCAGTATGAGTGCCATCTCTATCCCTCGCATCAAGAAGATTATCCGTAATGCCAACTTTGCTGATGTGAAAGCGATGGCCGACACAGCCCTCAATCTGCCAACTGCGGCAGAAATCGAAGCCTATGTCGAAAAATTTATTGCGGAAAAAACCGTCTGCTAATATACAATCAGCAAAGAATTACTGCTTAGGAGCAACACTATGGGTCTGTTCGACAAACTGAAGAAGTTGGTGTCAGAAGACAGCAACGACGCAAGTGCTATTGAAATTATCGCCCCATTATCGGGTGAGATCGTCAACATTGAAGACGTGCCTGATGTTGTGTTTGCTGAGAAAATCGTCGGTGATGGCATTGCAATCAAGCCTTCAGGCGACAAAATGGTAGCACCTGTAAACGGTACTATCGGTAAGATTTTCGAAACCAACCACGCTTTCTCTATCGAGTCTGAAGATGGCGTTGAGCTTTTCGTGCACTTCGGTATTGATACCGTTGAGCTGAAAGGCGAAGGCTTTAAGCGTATTGCAGAAGAAGGCCAAACAGTGAAAGCGGGCGACACCGTGATCGAGTTTGACTTGGGCATGCTGGAAGAAAAAGCTAAATCAACGCTAACCCCGGTTGTTATCTCTAACATGGACGAGATCAAAGAGCTGACTAAGCTTTCTGGTGCCGTCACTGTGGGTGAAACACCTGTACTGCGCGTGACCAAGTAATTCAAATTTGGTCGACGATAAGAAAACGCAGCCTCCGGGCTGCGTTTTTTATTGCCCGTTATGCAACACCGGGTTGGCTAAGACGCTCCACATATTGCGCTAACGTGGTCTGTGAAGGCATAAACATAATGGCGCCGGTCACCGCTTGGGTAAAGCTTAACATCATGTCGGTTTTGCCATCGCGTTCACCAAACATGCTATCTAACATCACATCCAACGGATGTTGCTGTTGGCAATAGGCGAGAAACAATAGCCCATGCTCGCCACTGACACTGCCGTATGGCAGGCTCTGACGAAGAATTTTCAGGCCGACCCCGTTTTCTTTGATGTCCACCCGCCCAACGTGGGATGTATCCGGCATGTCCTCAAGTTCGATGGAGTCAGGCTTGGTGCGTCCAATCACCTTTTCTTGTGCCGCTTGCTGTAACCGCTCCCAAGCTGGTAGATCATGGACATAGCGTTGGACCAAAGCCACACTACCCCCAGCAAACGGTCCGTCTGGGATCACTGCAACCGCTTCACGCGCAAGACCTTGCGGATTTTCCGTGCCATCGATAAAGCCTGTCATATCACGCGCATCGAGATAGCGGAACCCTGCTGTTTCATCCACCACATCCACGACTTTCTTAATGGGGGTTAACCATTGCTGAAAAACATAGAAATTCAAATCGTGCCGCAAACCATGAAGATGAATAAAAACATCACAGTCAGTCTGAGGCGCCCGATGTTTGCGACTCTCTCGGAGACGAAAGTCTGTCACGTCCTCCGGATAGGCTAACCCGTGGGCACGACAAAAAGCAGGGCTAAATCCGACCGCCACACCCATCTGAGCATCACCAAAGACCTCTTGCGTTTGCTTGGCAATCTCAGCCAACCGCTGACATTGCTGTAGCACCAAGGCGGCATCATCAGTGACCTTAAGCATCACATACAATGCATAGGGTCCACCATCAGGGACAATCGCGGACTGTGCCTGTGTCATGTTACTTCTCCTTTGTACTTATTGTTCTCTGTGGCGCTTAAATGTAAGCCACGGATAAACTGGTAAAAAAAACGTTTCACCCGTCGGCTTCTTAACCAATACAAGCTCCCCCACACCACCCATAGTCCGTGGCATGCAATCAACCAATCAAACTGCCCGTCAGTAGCCATTAATGTCCTAAGCACATGCGCCCCTTCCCACCCCCAGACCGGCCAAATTAAGGCATAGCCCCAGTGCCAAAGGCGCTGAGCCCACCAAGGTGCACGGTGACAATTGCCAACCAACAACAGAAGCATGAGAGGTAACACGCCCACCGCCAAACTGGCGTACAGGGCAGGTTTGTCTGGATAAAATAGTGCCAGCAATTCACTGCCTTGCTGTCGACTGACCCCTGCCATCGCGAGTAGCCACCATGCACGGCTTAATAAAATAAGACAGATCAGATAAGTCACGGGCGCTTTTAAAAAGCCCTTCTCGTCATAATGGTGAAGTGTATCCATGTGTATGCCAATATTATTGCGCTATTGACCAACATGACGCGCACACCGAAAAACTGCAAGATCCCGATGAGAATTTGTTACTCTATTCACCTGATATATCATCCGCAGTACGGAGCAAACATGGGGAAACAAGCAGCCGCTGTCTCGCCTGAAACACAGCAAGAAGCCATGCGTGTAGCCAAAGCGACACAAAAACCAGGACAAACCAAAGCCCAAACCAAACTGATTGCCCAAGGCATCGAGAAAGGTATTGCGCAATATAAGAAAGAGCAAAAAGCCAAAGCGCGCGCACACGACAAAGCTCGGAAGAAAAAACAAAAACAAGCGAGTGAGCATACCGACACTGTCACTGCTAGCGCACCGCCACAACCGACAACATCTGCGCGCGATCGCAGCGATAGCCGTCTACCTTGGCTATTATTGGTGATCAGTTGGATTGGCTTTATTAGTTACCTATGGGTGGGATAATGATACGAACACGGACATTGGGGTTACTCGTGGCATTGACGCTTACAGGGTGCTCGACAGGAGACAAGATCATGAAACAGCCGCCGGTCACCGCCTGCGAAGACAGTCCTAACTGCGTATCAAGCAAGGACACTCGACCCAAGTTTGCATTATCACCTTTCACGCTGACCAGTGAGTCTGTCCGGTTTGACGATATCGTCAACACCATTGCCAGTTTGTCAGGCGCGACGCTTATCTCACAACAAGATAGCTATGCCCACTTCACCTTCACGACCCCAGTGCTGCGCTTTGTCGACGACGTCGAGATATCAGTGCACGGCACAGAGCTGACGCTGCGCTCCGCATCTCGTATTGGCTACTATGATTTTGGTGCCAATCGACGACGCGCTGACGCAATTCGTCAGGCGTTACGCGATAGCAAACTCATTACACCGTCGCCTTAGTTGATATAAGAACGAATATCGCGCTTCTTATCTTCAACCCAATCACGGCGGAAGGGGCCCCAGTCTTTTAGCTGGTAGTACCCATCATTATGGCGTTTGCCATCTTGGATAAAGGTCATGTCGATTCCCAAGCCCGATAATGACTTTAAGACATCTTGAATAGTGCGACGTGGCCAGCCCGTCGCTTCAATCAAGCGCGGAACATTAGGACGTTCCATTTCTTCAACAAGCGCGGCGAGATACAAGCGCCGAGCAAACACAGGATTTAGTTCCATACGAACCTCCGAAAGTTCTGATTAATCCCATTATTCATGTCGGGTAATAGGAGGTTTTGCGTTCGATCAAAACGCCATCAAATCGACGTGCTGCAGACCTATTTAGCGGGAGAATTCACACTCTGCGCGAGATCTCTACCTTGCTATTCATCAGCACATCGATCCCGCGCTAGGTATTGCGTTCACTCTCAACCAGTGTCACTCTTTAATCATGCAAAAACACGACCTAAAAAATCATGACAACTGTATTTGGCATTAAAAACTGCGACACCCTAAAAAAAGCGCTGAAATGGTTAGATAACCAAGGCATCGACTATCAGTATCACGATTATCGCAAGGATGGCTTAGACGCGTCGCTGCTGCGCACCTTCGTTGCTGAGCTCGGCTGGGAAGCGTTGGTGAATAAACGCGGTACGACCTACCGCCAACTGAGCGATGAGCAAAAAGCCAGCCTCGATGAAGCCAGTGCGATAGCCATCATGCTCGATAACCCTGCGATCATTAAACGCCCCCTACTCGTACACAAGGGTAGCTACTATCTCGGCTTTAAAGAGAACCAATACGCTGACATTTTTGCGTAATGTAATGTTCCGTTCATTCTCGTTGTAAGGAAACTAAGATGACTGACAGTGCTACCCTGTCTTTGGCAAAAGATTTGATCAACCGTGAATCAGTCACCCCAGAGGATGCGGGCTGCCAAGATGTAATGATTGCACGCTTAAAAGCATTAGGCTTTACCATTGAGCCGATGGTCTTTGAAGATACCACCAATCTGTGGGCTCGCCGAGGCACCCAAGGGCCATTATTTGCCTTTGCCGGTCATACCGATGTGGTGCCTGCCGGACCGCGCGATCAGTGGCACACGCCACCGTTTGAAGCCGTGGTGATTGACGATCATCTCCATGGTCGCGGCGCCGCCGATATGAAAGGCTCACTGGCCGCAATGGTGGTGGCAGTTGAGCGTTTTGTCGCTGAAAACCCAAATCACCCCGGCTCGATTGCCTTTTTGATCACTTCGGATGAAGAAGGACCATTTATCAATGGTACGACCCGCGTGGTTGATACACTGGTCGCACGCGATGAAATCATTGATATGTGCATTGTTGGTGAGCCTTCGAGTACCCATCATGTGGGGGATGTGGTCAAAAATGGCCGTCGTGGATCGATCACCGGCGATTTGTATGTGCAAGGCACTCAAGGGCATGTTGCCTATCCTCACTTAGCCAATAACCCCGTGCATCAGGCTATGCCTGCCCTTACTGAGCTCGCGCAAACAGTGTGGGATAACGGGAATGACTTCTTCCCGCCGACCAGCTTTCAAATTCCCAATATTCAAGCAGGGACTGGGGCTGCGAATGTGATCCCGGGCGAGTGTCATGCACAGTTTAACTTCCGCTTTAGTACCGAACTTGATAGCGAAACCATCAAGCAACGGGTCTATTCCATCCTTGATGCTCACGGGTTGGAGTATCGTCTTGAATGGACTCATAGCGGCGACCCCTTTTTAACCGACAAAGGCACCCTACTCGATGCGGTGGTCGAAGCGGTCGAAGAAGTCAATCATCAAACGCCCCAGCTGTTAACCACAGGCGGCACGTCTGATGGTCGCTTTATTGCTAAAATGGGTGCACAAGTGATTGAACTGGGTCCGGTGAATGCCACGATTCATAAAGTGAACGAGTGCGTTAGCATTCCCGATCTTGAAAAGCTCACCGACATGTACCAAAAAGTGCTGGAGAAAGCCCTACGTTGACCTTAAGTCTTGCACAATTAACCGGGCAAGATATGCAATTTCTCGTGCCAATCAATGCCCGGCCGAATGCGCCTTGTTTGCACCCCGAGGTGCTTGAGCACCTTGAGGCGTTGCGCCATAGTGCGCAAAAAGCCGGCTTTACGCTAACCATCGCCAGTGCTCATCGGTCTTTTGACAGACAACTGGCGATTTGGAATGGCAAATACCGAGGCGAAAAGCCGGTCTTAGACGACCACGGCCAACCGATTGACATTCACACCCTCACCGATAACGAGCGAGTGCGAGCAATCTTGCGTTGGTCCGCCCTTCCGGGCACCAGCCGTCACCATTGGGGAACGGATTTGGATGTGTTTGACCAACAGGCATTGGCACCCGGTGAATCGTTAGCGCTGACACAAGCAGAATACGATCATGGGCCTCAGGCCCGATTCGCAACCTGGCTGCACGCTCATGCGCCGCGCTACGGATTTTTCTTCCCCTATGCGCAGGACCAAGGAGGCGTTGCTCGCGAGCCGTGGCACATTAGCCATATCGCCACCAGCCAACCTCTGCTTAATGCCTTGACCTTAGATGGCTTGCATCGCGTGATTGAGCAAGCGCCCATTCTGGGACAGCAGGCTATTCTTGAACAACTAGATTGGATATATTCAACCTATGTCACCAACATCTGCGAGGTGCACTCATGGAATGGCTAACCAATCCTTATGTGATTATCGCGATTGTGGTCGCGGTCGTGGTCAGCAATATTATGGCGCTTAAGTACACAGCGAATGCTAAGTTTGGGCTTAAATATAAAGATAAACCTGACGATAAAACCGACGCTGACGAAACACACCCCAACGACACACCATCGACAAAAAAATAGCGCCATGATGGCGCTATTTTCTCTTAAAAAAACGCAAACGTTTGCGTTTTTAAGCCAAAAAATTACAGGTTCAGGCCAATACGCTTCGCCACTTCGATGTAGGCTTCAACAACGCCACCCAAACCTTGACGGAAGCGGTCTTTATCCAGCTTTTCTCGGGTGTTGGCATCCCACAAGCGGCAGCCATCTGGGCTAAACTCGTCACCGAGGACAATGTTTCCTTGATGGTCAACACCAAACTCGAGTTTGTAATCCACCAGCAACAAGTCACCTTCAGCAAACAAAGCTTTCAGCACATCATTAACCTGATAGGTCAGCGCTTTCATGGTCTCCAGTTGTGCTTGTGTGGCAAATCCTAGCGACTCACAGAGCGATTCATTGACCATAGGGTCATGCAACGCATCATTTTTAAGAAACAGCTCAAATGTCGGTGGCGTCAACGCCGTGCCTTCTTCAACGCCTAGGCGGCGACACAAAGAGCCAGCGGCAATATTGCGGACCACACATTCTACTGGGATCATCTCCAGTTTTTTTACCACCGCTTCGGTATCAGACAGTAGCTGATCCATTTGGGTCGGGATACCAGCCGCTTCCAGCTTTTGCATGATGAAGTGGTTAAACTTGTTATTCACTTCCCCTTTGCGATCTAGCTGCTCTACTCGCTCACCGTCAAACGCAGAGGTGTCGTTACGAAAGTGCAGAATAAAGCGGTTTTCATCATCAGTTGCATACACAGACTTCGCTTTACCGCGATACAACTCAGCACGTTTTTCCATTACCTATACTCTCCATTAGGCGCTAAAAACGAGGGACGCCATAAGGCGTCCCTGGGTGATTATGGGGTTGGCGCATTGCCAAGCTGGGCAATAACCGCTTTCAGTGCAGGACTCAAGGCTTTGAGCGTTTCCTCTTTCACTGGTTTCCCTTTGCTGGTGGTCACGTTGATTGAGGTTCGGTTCCCCAAATCGCCTAACAGCAAGGTATAGCTATTATCGCTTAAACTAATTGGCGCAACGCCCAACGCTTGCCAGCTTTCATCGCTGGGCGCGACGTGGCGTGTTTTCACAGTGCCTTGCGATTGATTGCTGCTTTCAATCGAAAAACCGAGCGGCTTGATGATCGCTGGCAGCTTTTCCCACACCACATCATACGGCGCACGGGCAATAATAACCGGCAAACCGCTGCGATCAGTGCCAAAGCTGATTGGAATATCAGACTGCTGCTGCTGCGCGATACGGCGAGCCTCAGCACGTAAGGCAGCGTCATGACTCACCGTGATCAAATTAGTCATCAGGGTGTTATAACGTTCGCTTAGCGCGGGGGTCAGCGGTTGCTCACCTTTTTGCGCACGCCATTCAATCAAGTTGACACCGAGGGCGAAACGACGGCCCTGCTCTAGGCGGGCAATACGAAAGCGCGCCTGATGCTCGCTGTCTTCTTTTTCCCACGCAATCCAGCCCGTCTCGAGCTGATTCTCTTCGCGCTGAGCAACCGGGATGGTGCCGTCATCCGCCAAGCGCTCCACAGTTTGCCAAAGTGACGACAGCTGCTTTTCATTCACCACCGCTAAGGTAACCCCGCGGCTGTCTCGCTCAATACGTGCTCCCGGCACAAGGTCCAACACCTGACGCGGCGGACGAATGTCTACGTCTTTGCCCACCTCTCCCTCAAAATCTTGTGATGGGATTTGGTAATTGGTTGAAAAGTAGGGCGCTTGGTCTGGCAAAGTTTGCCATTCTGAAAGCGGGGTCGTGTTTAAATAGTCGAAATCATCTTTCGCCTGACGACGTTGCTCGGCGCCACCACTGCAAGCAACCAATCCGGTTACCATGATGGCACAAAGGCCGAGCCTAAATACTGGTTTCATTCGCACTCCAACAGCTTAAACAACACCTGCAACCTGCATGGCCTCGCGCACGGTGGGGCGCAAGTGTTCGCTTAATTCGGTTAATGGCAGACGTAGGTGGCCATCCTCAATCAAGCCCATTTCACGGACTGCCCATTTCACAGGAATCGGATTGGCCTCGTCAAAGAGGTGGCGATGCAATGGGATCAAGGTTTCGTTAATCGCGTGTGCTTGGTCAGCCTCTCCAGCACGGGCGAGTTGGATCATTTTCGCCATCTGTGCCGCAGCCACGTTATTGGTCACGGAGATCACACCGTGGCCCCCTGCAAGCACAAAATCGAGCCCTGTTAAATCATCGCCACTGAATAAGAGGAAGTCGTCGCCACAAAGTTCCTTATGAATGGCTACGCGGCTCACATCTGCGGTAGCATCTTTTAAGCCGATGATGTTGTCAAACTGCGCCAAACGCGCCACGGTTTCGGGTTGTAAGTCGACCGCGGTACGCCCGGGCACGTTGTACAAGATTTGCGGTAAATCGCTTGCTTCGGCGATCGCTTTGTAATGCTGGAACAAGCCTTCTTGGGTCGGCTTGTTGTAGTAAGGGGTTACGCTCAAACACGCCGCGACGCCTGAACCTGCAAACATTTTACTGAAGGTAATAGCTTCATGAGTGGCATTGGCCCCCGTCCCCGCGATCACAGGGATACGGCCATCGGCGAATTCCAAAGTCTTTAAAACAACCTTGATATGTTCGTCAACCGTAACAGTCGACGACTCACCGGTCGTACCAACTGCGACAATAGCATCGGTTCCCGATTGGATATGGAACTCGACCAGTTTTTTCAGGCTAACGTAATCAACTTCGCCGTGTGCATCCATTGGTGTGACAAGCGCCACAATGCTTCCAGAAACCATGTTTGTCTCCCTTCGTGTTAATGATGCAATGTTACTTTTGGCGTCTGGCAAACACAAGAACAACCCTACGCGCAACACAGGATTAGCAGAAAATTTTTTCGTCGCTGCCAGACCGTGTGATTAAGGTACCATTCAAGGTGACCACCATGGGGTTAATTTCCGGTCAAAGGATGTCAGCGCACAGTGATCGCCACATCAGCGGGTTGCGTAAATTCGTCAAGTCCCTATCATCGTTGAATAACTCGCGAACAACAAAAAGGAAACCTCTCGCATGCAAACCTTGACTGCTGGCGCCACCGCGCCTGACTTCTCACTACAAGATCAAAATGGCGATACGGTCACGCTTAGCCAATTCAAAGGCGACAAGCGTGTTCTGGTTTACTTTTACCCAAAAGCCATGACCCCGGGCTGTACAACGCAAGCTTGCTCACTGCGTGATACCAAAGCAGAACTGGATGCGTTGGACACCGTGGTGTTGGGGATAAGCCCCGATCCGGTAAAAAAACTGGCGCGCTTTGTTGAGCGTGACTCACTGAATTTCACCTTGTTAAGCGACGAAGACCACGCTGTCGCGGATGCTTTTGGCGTTTGGGGACCGAAGAAATTCATGGGTAAAGAGTACGATGGCATTCATCGCCTCAGCTTTTTAATTGGCAAAGATGGCAATGTTGAACATGTGTTCAACAAGTTTAAAACCAAAGACCATCACCAAGTTGTGTTGGACTACTTACAGCAAGCCTGATAGCGGTTATCGCCGTCCATTTCCCTTAACGACAAAGAGCATGGCAAACGCCATGCTCTTTTTTGGGGAGCCAATACACCATTAACCCACGGGTTTGGCTAATCCTTCTGGGTAGCCCCGCTCCGTCGCTAATTGACACGCGGTCGCAACAATCTGCGCGTGACTCGGACGCGGCAAAGGATAGGTTGCGTCAGGCGAAAGCCATCCAACATCTTCAAAGTGCGAGAGAATCTTGTTGATAGCAGTCAGTGCCGAAGAGGCTTTGACAATCTCTAAACGTGCATAACGCTCACCGTCGAACGACACATCAGAGGCACGCAAAGACGGGTCGTCTCCGGGGATCTGTTGTGCGCCACACAGTGGTTTGCCCCCCACTTCAGCGTCCTGAAAATCAGGGAGCCACTGCGCGAAGTGCGCAATTGCCCGCTCGGTGCGCTCGCAGGCATGTGACCATGACCAACCTTTATCGATATTTTTCACATACTCAGCAGCCACAGCCGGCTGCGCCGAGTCGTGGGTGCTACTGACTAAGCCACCTTCGAACAAAGTAATGTCTTTGGTCATGCCATGGAGTTGGAAAAAGCCATCAGGATACGGCGTCAGCTGCGCCATGCCTTGTGGCGTGCCGCGTTCACCGTGAACAATAATTTCTGGCCACTGACAAGTGCTGCTTGGCCAATGGGCAATGTAAGCCGCTTTGTATTCGACAAGACGACGACGCGCAAAGCCCGCTTGATCATCAATGGTGCCGGTTCTAAAACCCGCCGCATTAATCAGATAATCCACATCCGTTGATTGAACTTGCCCGTGTGCATCTTGGTAGGTGACTGTCCACCCCGCGCCATTTGCTTGGGTGTTAATCACTTTATGATTAAACGCGAGCTGGCAGTGCGAGACATCGGCAAGGGCCAGTTGCGCTTCAGCAGCAAGGCGGAAGACACTCAAACCATACTCTTGCACCAATACCAGCGGATACTTCATGCTATCGAGGCGCAAGGACTGCGCGACAGGCCACATCCAGCGTTCGGCCGCGTCGGTCAAACTTTCATACTCTCGCTGTTTCAGCGCAGCTAAATCGGCTTGATGAAAGAGGCGAAAATAATCTTCGGGCTCGCCCATTACCTTGTTAGCATTATCCATCTCGACAAGTTGCGCGTAGCGTGCTTGAAGGGTCTCTAGGCGCGCAACCACGCTATCCAGAGATCCTTTATCTTGCTGAGGAACCGCCAGAACCGTAGGACGGCGGTTGACTGAGTGTGGATACATGCGCACTGTCGCGACAGACTGCTCGAGCAAGGTTAAGCACTGATCGAGTGAAATCTCGCGGTAGAGGTTGCCCCCTGCATGCAAGTGGCAGATAGGTGGACCATTCACTAACCCAGTGCCTGCTTCAAACAACTGGGTGTCGATGCCACGCTCTGCCAGCCGCATCGCCGCCGTTGTTCCCGCGACACCGCCACCAATGACCGCGACACGAAACCGATTTACCTGTGTTTGTTGTTGCCTTTGTTGTTCCATGCCAACTCTTTTATATGTACTGCTTTTCTGGGCCAAACTGGTGCGGAAAAGGCACGCGCTTCCCCGCTCAACCTTGTTTATTAGAGCGGCGAACGTGGGATGGATCACTGACCATCAGGTTTCGGATCGTCCTCAAGCTCAATCACAGGCAACGCCTGCCAAACCGCCTTCACCAAGGTCGCCAATGGAATAGCAAAAAATACGCCCCAAAAGCCCCAGAGTCCACCGAAAACCAGTACGGCTATTATGATGGCAACGGGATGCAAGTTAACAGCCTCAGAAAACAGCACAGGCACTAATACATTGCCATCAAGCGCTTGAATCACGCCATAAGCAATCATGACGTACCAAAATTCAGGCGTGAGCCCCCACTGAAACAGCGCCACAATTGCGATCGGTAAGGTGACAACCGCCGCGCCGATATAGGGGATCAGCACTGAGAACCCGGTCGCTACGCTAAGTAGCACCGCATACTCGAGCCCCAACACGCTGAACGTCACATAGCTCACGCTACCTACGATCAAAATTTCCGTGACCTTGCCACGAATATAATTGGAGATTTGTTGGTTCATTTCATGACCCACACGCGAGGCTAAGCGTCGGTTACGGGGCAATAAACCTTTAAACATGGCCAACATTTCTTGCTTATCTTTGAGCAGGAAAAATACCAACAGCGGCACTAACACGAGATAAACCGCCAAAGCAACCAAGTTCACTAACGAAGACAGGGATCCTTTCACCAAGGTTTCGCCCATGCGCAGCACGTTATTTTGCAGCGTATCGACAAAGGTGTTGATCATATGAGGCTTGATCAATTCAGGGTAGCGTTCAGGCAAGCTCAGCATCAGCGCCTGCACGTTATTAAACATATTGGGCACATCCGCCACCAAGTTCACCCCTTGGTTCCAAATGGTCGGCACTAAACCAAAGGCCGCCATCATGGTCATGCCCACGAACAAAGTGCTGACCACCATCACCGACAAGGTGCGCGGCAAACCAATACGGGTTAAGCGATTAACAGGCCAATCCAGTAAGTAAGCAATCACAATGGCAGCCAGTAACGGCGCCAGCAAATTGCCAAAGAAATAGATAGTGATAAAGCCAACTAGCAAGATGGCAACCAAGCTCACTGCATGTGGGTCGGAGAAGCGCCGCCGATACCAGCGGTTTAACATATCAAACATAATCGATCCGTTATTCTTTGGTTACTTTCAAGCGCGCCTGTTGCGGCCTATCCAGCCACTCGATGGTAAAGGTTTGCTGTTCAAAATAGCGCGGAATGTCTTGTTGCGCGCCAGCATCCCCCAGCAAAATGATAAGCTGATCACCGTGTCCTAACTGTGCGGCAGCACGTTTGGCAAGCAGTAATGCCATCGGGCAGACATGCTCACGTAAATCAAGCGTTTGACATTCCATTCTGTCTCACCGGTAGGTATTATCGCCTGCATTGTAATGGACATTAGACAGAACGCCAACGAAACCCACACGCATTTTATTGGTCTGTATCCTAGGTTACATTCCGTTTGCTAACGAAAGGTTCACGCTATCATGCCGCTACGTGCTTTGCGCCATTCACACTCTCTTATGCCGTCTAAACGGTCGGGTCGCCGCTTGTTGGCCTATCTTTTAGCGGGCCTTTTGGCTACCGCCCCTGCTACCGCCAGCACCGAGCAATATGGATTCGATTTACCGGATATCGGCACCGCCGCTGCGGGAACGCTGACCATTGCGCAAGAGAAGGAATTTGGTGATGCCTATATGCGGATGCTGCGCGCCAGTAAACCCATTATCAGCGACCCATTGCTTTCTGAGTATGTGAATGCGCTCGGCCATCGTCTTGTCGCCAATGCCAATGATGTGCGCACGCCGTTTCAATTTATTCTCATTAATAACCAAGCGATTAATGCATTCGCGTTCTTCGGCGGTTATGTTGCTATGCATTCTGGCTTGTTTTTACATGCCAATACTGAGAGTGAACTTGCGTCCGTCATGGCGCATGAAATCGCCCACGTGACCCAGCGTCACTTAGCCCGCAGCATGGAAGACCAAGCCAAGAAATCCCCACTGACAGTGGCCGCATTGGTGGGGTCGCTAATGCTCGCCATTGCCGCACCAGAGGCTGGTATTGCCGCTGCCCATGCTGCCACAGCAGGCACCATTCAAAGCCGTATCAATTATACGCGCCGTAACGAAGAAGAAGCCGATCGGATCGGCATCGACACCTTAGCCCGCGCCGACTTCGATGTCAGCGCAATGCCTCGCTTTTTCACTCGACTGGCCGATGAATATCGCTATGCCAGTAAGATGCCGGAATATTTCAGCACTCACCCGTTACCCGAATCACGTATCACCGACTCTCGGGCTCGAGCGCGGCAATATCCTCAAAAGCGTGTGCCTCTGTCGCCCGACTACCACTTGGCACGCGCTCGCATTGTGGCCCGTTATAGCGGCATCGCCGCTGAATCGGCAATGGATTGGTTCACGCGTAAGCTGAAAAAAGCATCACCGGCGGAAAAGCAAAGCCTCAATTACGGCGTGGCGCTCTTGCACATTGATGCGCACCGCTTTGATGAAGCACGCGCTTTGCTGAAGCCACTTATCCAAGCGCAACCGAACAATCGCTTTTTTATCGATGCAATGACAGATCTTGATATCGGCGAGAAGCACTTTGACAAAGCACTTTCACGGCTGAATGATGCACTCGCCAATCAGCCCGATAATCGCGTCCTTCTCCTGAACCGTGCTTATACCTACGTCAAAGCCCAACGGGGTCAGGAAGCGATTCCGGCGCTCGAGCGTTATACCCACCAATATCCCGATGACAGTAATGGCTGGTTTTTGTTACAACAAGCGTACGAGAGTACCGGTACGCATCGGGATGGCGAGCTTGCCGCCCAAGGCGAGCGCTACGCGTTGCGTGGTCAATGGTCAAAAGCCATTCGTAATTACACCCAAGCCAGCCAACTTGTCGAGTTGGGAAGCTTGGCACAAGCACGCTATGATGCGCGGCTTGATCAGCTTCGTCATCAGCAAGCGCGCTTTAACGCCCTAAAAGATCGTTAATTCATTCAAATAAGGATATCTGTCGTGACCACTATTACGCTTTATCACAACCCGCGTTGTTCCAAAAGCCGTGAAACACTTGCACTGCTCGAATCCAATGGCGTGCAACCAAACATCGTTAAGTATCTGGAAACGCCTCCGTCTGCCGACACCTTGACCGCCTTGAAAGATAAGCTCGGCATCCGCTCATTTCGCGACATGATGCGCACCAAGGAAGCAGACTATAAAACCGCTCAGCTGGGTGATGCCAGCGTGACGGAAGCACAACTGCTCGACGCAATGGTCAACAACCCTAAACTCATTGAGCGCCCTATCGCTGTTAAGGCTGAGCGTGCTGTTATTGGTCGTCCACCAGAAAACGTTTTGGATCTTTTGGCATGACAAAAGTACTGGTGCTTTACTACAGCCGCTCAGGCAATACCCGCAAATTAGCGCAACAGCTAGCGCGAGGCATTGAATCTCAGGGCGTGGAGGCCGTGTTACGTACGGTGCCAGAATTGCCGAGTTACACAGACGGAAAAACACCGGCCCATTCAGCCAGCGATCCTTTTGTGACTCGCCAAGACTTGCTCGACTGTGACGGGCTAGCCTTGGGTAGCCCGGTGCGTTTCGGCAATATGGCCGCGCCACTCAAGCATTTTATCGACAGTACCAGTGCCGAGTGGCTCTCTGGGGCCTTAATCGATAAACCTGCCGCCGTGTTTGGGGCCGGCTCTATGCTTCATGGTGGACAAGAAACCACCCTGCTCACCATGACGGTGCCCCTGCTACATCACGGTATGATTCTTGTTGGCGTGCCGCACAGTGAAAGTGCACTGCACACCACCCAAGGCGGTGGTTCGCCCTATGGAGCCTCGAGTGTGAGCAACGCTCAAACCCCTTTGCTCGCCGATGAGAAAAAAATAGCCAATGCACTCGGCCAACGGCTCGCTTCACTCGCACGCACGCTCAACCCCACTAGCTCGTAAAAGGACATCACAGTGACTGACCCTCGTCTTGCATTGATGCGTAAACTCTCGCTTGCCAGCAACCTTGGCCTAATCGCTTGGGTAGCGCTTTGGCACGCCTACCTATCTCCTCACCCGCACTTAAACGCGTGGGCGGTCACGATCGGTTGGCTGGTGCCTTTGCTGTTGCCACTGCCTGGATTGATTAAGGGCAAAGCGTTCACTCACGCCTGGGCCAACTTTATTTTAATGTTTTACTTTTTACATGCCCTAACCCTGATATATGTCGATGAGGGCGAACGCTGGCTGGCGGTAGCCGAGCTTGTGCTGGTCAGCAGTGCATTTTGGAGCAATATTGTGTTTGCTCGCTGGATGGGAAAAGCGCAAGGACTCAAATTGCCTCGACTATCTCAGGTTGAGAAAGAAGAAAAAGCACGCTTTGAAGGTGCCAAAGGTGAAGAATAAGCCCGCCTGAGGCATGGATAACGCAAGGGCCGGGGTTGCCGGCCCACTTTTGCTTTAGGCTGGGTAAGCGCGACGGGTAAAAAAGCGATGCCCGCATTTCACACAAGGATGAATCACATCCACGCGATTATGGCGAGTCTGGTGCTGGCATTGTTCACATTGCAATATACCTAACCCCACAATCTCCCCGGCTTCGTACACCCCTTGATGCTGCAAATCATCAAACACTTCACGCCATTCCAGCTGCGTTCGATCGGTGATCTCCGCCAGTTGTTCCCAAATGGTGTCAGCAATCAGGTCGTTAAAAACCTCACTGTCTATCTCATCGGCCTGTGATTTGTCATATTGCGCGCCAAACGCTTTCACATCACGTTTGAAGTACGCCTCAATCAATGCCCATTCATCTTTGGTTAAATCCGCTGCGGCCTTAAGGTATTGCTCCGACAACTCCACCCAGCGCGCAAGGGATTCAGGACTGTTTTCCAGCGCTTCTTTAACGCGCTCGATGATGCTTTGTTGGGTATCTTTCTCTTTATTCATCGTCCTGCTCCTGATTCAAGTGTTGTTGCGGTCTTTGCCTTTCGTTATTCTATGACGATATTTCTCTTTCAGGTTTTACCTTTCTCACAGAATCTCGGAAGCCATCGATGCAAGAACAATATAGCCCGCAAGATATTGAACAAAAAGTTCAAGCCCATTGGGACGAAAATAAAACCTTTGTGGTTCATGAAGACCCTAACAAAGAAAAATTTTATTGTCTTTCTATGTTCCCATACCCCAGTGGTCGTTTGCACATGGGACATGTGCGCAACTACACCATCGGTGACGTCATTTCACGCTACCAGCGCCTGCAAGGTAAAAACGTGATGCAGCCTATCGGTTGGGACGCCTTTGGCCTACCCGCTGAGGGCGCGGCGATTAAAAACAAAACCGCACCGGCACCTTGGACCTACGAAAACATTGATTACATGAAAGGCCAGCTGAAAATGCTGGGCTTTGGTTACGATTGGAACCGTGAAGTCGCCACCTGTAGTCCAGATTACTACCGCTGGGAACAAGAGTTCTTCACCAAGCTTTACAACAAAGGCTTGGTATACAAGAAAACCTCGTCGGTAAACTGGTGTCCGAATGACCAAACCGTTTTGGCCAATGAGCAGGTACACGAAGGCTGCTGCTGGCGTTGTGACACACCGGTTGAGCAAAAAGAAATCCCTCAGTGGTTTATTAAAATCACCGACTATGCAGAAGAACTGTTGCAAGACATCGATAAATTGGATGGTTGGCCAGAAATGGTTAAAACCATGCAACGCAACTGGATTGGCCGCTCTGAAGGGGTTGAACTGACCTTTGAAGTAGAAGGCGATCACCCTGCACTGGATGTGTACACCACGCGTCCTGATACCCTGATGGGCGTCACCTATGTGGGCATTGCCGCTGGTCACCCACTCGCGGATGCCGCTGCCAAACAAAATCCAGCGTTGGCTGAATTTGTACAAGAGTGCCGTAACACCAAGGTTGCTGAAGCAGAGCTTGCAACCATGGAGAAAAAAGGCATGGCAACCGGCTTGTACGCGACACACCCTCTAAACGGTCGTCGTGTGCCTATCTTTGTCGCCAACTTTGTCTTGATGGATTATGGCACAGGCGCCGTCATGGCCGTGCCAGCACACGACCAGCGCGACTTTGAGTTCGCCAGCAAATACGGCCTCGATATTGAACCGGTGATCCTTGACGAAAATGGCCAAGCGCCAGATCTGTCCGAGCAAGCGCATACCGAGAAAGGCAAACTGTTTAACTCTGGCGAATTTGACGGCCTAGACTTTGATGCCGCGTTTAATGCGATTGCCGCCAAGCTTGAATCGCTGGGTAAAGGCAAGAAAACCGTTAACTTCCGTCTGCGTGACTGGGGCGTTTCTCGTCAGCGCTACTGGGGTGCACCTATCCCAATGCTGAACACAGAAGACGGTGAAGTGGTGCCTGTCCCTAGCGATGAGCTGCCTGTCATCTTGCCAGAAGACGTGGTTATGGACGGCGTGCAAAGCCCGATCAAAGCCGATAAGCAATGGGCGCAAACCCAGTATCAAGGCAAGCCTGCGCTGCGTGAAACCGACACCTTTGATACCTTCATGGAGTCATCTTGGTATTACGCACGTTATTGTTCGCCACAAGCAGACCAAATGCTCGATCCAGCCGCCGCGAACTACTGGCTGCCGGTGGACCAGTACATTGGCGGAATTGAACATGCGTGTATGCACCTGCTTTACTCACGCTTCTTCCATAAACTGCTCCGTGACGACAACATGGTCGACAGTGACGAGCCTTTTAAGCAGCTACTTTGCCAAGGCATGGTGCTTGCCGACGCCTTCTACTACAACGACGAGAAAGGCGTGCGAGTTTGGGTCTCGCCCACCGATGTGACCGTCGAACGCGACAGCAAAGGCAAGATCATCAAAGCTATCGACAATGAAGGACGCGAAGTCGTGCACACTGGCATGACCAAGATGTCAAAGTCGAAGAACAATGGTATCGACCCGCAATTGATGGTCGAAAAATATGGTGCCGACACCGTACGCTTGTTCATGATGTTTGCCGCGCCAGCAGAAATGACCCTTGAGTGGCAAGAGTCAGGCGTCGAAGGCTCTCACCGCTTCTTGCGTCGCGTGTGGAAATTGGTTTACGAGCACAGCGCCAAAGGTGCCGTCGCAGCACTCGATGCTAGCGCCCTGAACAATGAGCAGAAAGCACTGCGCCGTGACGTTCACAAAACCATTGCTAAGGTGAGTGACGACATGGGTCGTCGTCAGACGTTCAACACTGCGATTGCTGCGATTATGGAGCTGATGAACCGTTTGGTGAAAGCACCACAAGAGAGCGAGCAAGACCGAGCCGTGCTGGATGAAGCGCTGAAAGCGATTGTTGTGATGCTCTATCCAATCACCCCACACATCAGCTTTACGCTGTGGGAAGCGCTGGGTGAACAGAACATTGATGACGCCCAATGGCCACAGGCTGACCAAGATGCCATGGTTGAAGATGAAAAGCTCATCATCGTCCAAGTTAACGGAAAACTGCGTGCCAAAATCACCGTTGCCGCTGACGCCGAAAAAGATGCGGTCGAAGCACAAGCGATGGCTGATGAAAATGTGGTTAAGTTTACTGACGGGAAAACCGTGCGCAAAGTCATCTATGTACCAGGTAAACTGGTTAACATTGTTGCTAACTAAACAAGGAGCAGTAGCGTGACCCTGTTTCAACCTGTGTTTCGCTTCCTGCTTGTTGCGGTGGTCGCTTTGACCACCGCCTCTTGCGGGTTTGCCTTACGTGACAGCTACAACTTACCGGACGAGGTCACGCAAGTGTCGTTAACCAGCGTCGACCCTTACGGTGAGCTCACTCGCCAGCTGCGCAATCAACTCAATCAACATAAGGTTGAATTGGTTGCACCAGCCAATACAGTGACCAATATTCACCTGCTTGGCGAAAGCAATAGCGAACAAACCCTATCGCTTTACCAAAACAGCCGTGTCGCAGAGAAAGAGTTCCGCTACGTCGCTCGCTACCGGGTGACTGTGCCGCAAAAAGGCAGTTATACTTTTTCAACCACGCTAAGTCGTAACTTCCTCGATAACCCGCTGACTGCATTGGCTAAATCGGTCGAGCAAGACAAGCTGGTTGCGGAGATGCGGACCGAAGCAACACGCCAGATTATGCGTCAACTCTCACAGCTTAAAGGTGATATTGCCGAATTTGAGCGCCGTGAGGCTGAACAAGCAGCGTTGGAACAGCTTGAACAAGGTGAGCGTCCAACCAAGCCAGAAATCATTATTGAAACGCGTCAGACTGAGACTGATACCGCGCAATGATGAGAACCTATCCAGAACAATTGGCGCAGCAGCTCAAGCAGCCACTGCGCCAAACCTATCTCGTGTTTGGCTCTGATCCTCTGCTTAAACTCGAATCACGCGATGCAATTTGTCGCTCCGCTCGAGAGCAAGGGTTTGAAGAGCATCATCGCTTTATCATTGATGCTCAGCTCAATTGGCAGGAGGTGATTGATTGTTGCCAAGCGCTGAGTTTGTTTTCTTCACGCCAGATTATCGAAATCACCTGCCCAGAAAACGGCCTTAACACCACACAAGCCAAGCAATTGGCTGACATCGCGCAATGGCTTAATCCTGATATTTTATTGCTGGTGCAAGGCGAGCGTTTAAATAAAAAGCAAGAGTCTGCCAAGTGGTTCACCGCCTTGTCTCAGCATGGGCTCTATGTGGTGTGTAACACACCCGATGCCCGCCAGCTGCCGCGTTTTATCGAGCAGCGCTGTCAAGGGCTGGGGCTTAAACCGGATCAACCGGCATTGCAGCTATTAGCGCAATGGCATGAAGGCAACTTACTGGCGTTGGTACAAAGCCTGCACATTCTGCAGTTGCTCTATCCGGACGGCGCCTTAACGCTCCCTCGCATTGAAAGCGCCCTGTCGCGCCATCATCATTTTACGCCTTTCCAACTTACCGATGCGTTATTAGAAGGAAAAGCGCAGCGCGCGCAGCGTATTTTGGAGCAGCTCTATGCAGAAGGAAACGAGCCCACCTTGTTGCTACGATTGATCCAAAAAGAGCTCAAGCAGCTTTATGTGATTCATGAGCAAGGCCAACAAGGGCGGCCATTGAACAAAATATTCGACCAACTGCGGATCTGGCAAACACGCCGACCCATGATGATTGCCGCGCTGAATCGCTTAACGCGACCGCGTCTGACTCAACTTCTGCGGCAACTGGCTCAGCTCGAAATCGGTCTAAAAACCGATTACAGCAGCGATCCTTGGCCTGAATTGCACTATTTTTGCGCACTCATGTGCCAAATGCCTGAACCTCAGCCGCGCTAATGTGTCCAATTGGCAAGTGAGTGATATACTCGCTTGCCAGTAATCCAAACGGTAACCATAGAGGTCTCTTTTGCAAGCTACCGAGTTACAACAGTTTGTGGCCGATAAGGTCGATGATATGAAAGCCAGTGACATTGTGACACTGGATGTCCGTGACAAATCTTCCATTACCGATTTTATGGTGCTGTGCACCGGTAACTCCCGTCGCCATGTTGCTTCCATTGCAGAGCATGTGCGTGACGAAGCCCAAGCTATCAATATCGGCGCGATGGGCATGGAAGGCCAAGACGACAGCGAGTGGGTCGTGGTCGATTTGGGCGATGTGATGGTGCATGTGATGCAAGAAGAACAGCGCCAGCTCTATCAACTGGAAAAGCTCTGGAACTAATTGATGAAGATTCAGTTGATTGCCGTCGGCAATAAAATGCCGAAATGGGTCGAGCAAGGCTTCGCCGAGTACCAGCGTCGTTTTCCCAAAGATATGCCTTTAGAGCTGATTGAGATCCCCGCGGGAAAACGGGGCAAAAACGCCGACATTGCCCGCATTCTGCAAAAAGAAGGCGACGCTATGTTAGCCGCGGTCAACCGCGGTAGCCGTATCGTGACACTCGACATTCCCGGTAAACCATGGGATACCCCGCAATTGGCTGAACAGTTAGAGAAATGGAAGCTTGACGCTCGTGACGTGGCGATCTTAATTGGCGGGCCAGAGGGATTGGCACCAGAATGTAAGGCCGCTGCGGAACAAAGTTGGTCTTTATCGCCACTGACACTGCCCCATCCGCTGGTACGTATTGTCATGGCTGAGAGCCTTTATCGCGCGTGGAGCTTAACGACTAACCATCCTTACCATCGAGAATAATCACGGATGAAGCGCCAACGAAGTCAAATTCGCGACCATAGCGCCGAAGCGGCGCTGTTTGTCCGCCGAGCGATTGTCTGCTTCATCGGGATTATTGCCTTAGTCGGGATCTTGCTTACCAACCTCTATCACATTCAGGTCGTTGAACACCAAGATTATCAGACGCGCTCAAATGATAACCGGATTAAAGTGGTGCCTGTCGCGCCCAACCGCGGTCTTATCTATGATCGCAACGGCAAATTGCTCGCAGAAAACCGGCCGGTATATCATCTCGAAATCACCCCTGAACAAGTCGATGATATGCCCGCCACCTTGGCGCGCTTACAGTCATTACTGTCGCTGTCTGACAGTGATATCGACAACTTCCAAAAAGAACGTAGACGTTCGCGTCGCTTTAATGCGGTGCCGCTAAAGACCCAGTTAACCGATAAAGAGGTCGCCATCTTTTCTGCCCACCAGCACCAATTTTCCGGGGTGGAAATCAAGGCGTATCTAAAACGCCACTACCCTTACGGCGATGCGCTGACCCATGTGCTGGGTTACGTTGCAAAAATCAACGACCGTGATATCGCCAAGCTGCGTCAAAAAGATGTGCTCAATAACTATCGCGCGACGCGTGACATCGGCAAACTCGGCATAGAAAAATATTACGAGCCCGTGTTGCATGGTAAAGCGGGCTATCAAGAAGTCGAGGTGAATAGCCGAGGTCGAATCATCCGCACCTTAAAATATGTGCCACCCGTGCCGGGTAAGGATTTGATCCTCAATCTCGATATTGATTTACAACTTTATATCCGTGGCATCCTAGGCGATCGCCGTGGCGCTGTGGTTGTGCTCGATCCGAAAACATCTGGCGTTTTAGCCATGGTATCGACCCCCAGCTATGACCCGAACCTTTTTGTTCACGGCATTTCCAGCACCCAATACAGTGCCCTGCTTAATGATAGAGACAGACCATTGGTAAACCGTGCGACATTAGGCATCTATCCGCCGGCGTCGACGGTGAAGCCCTTTATTGCTGTCGCTGCACTGGAAGAAGGGATTATTACCACCAAGACGACCCGCAACGATCCCGGTTATTGGCGGATCCCCAACTCTAACACTCGCCCTTTCCGTGACTGGCTTCCATGGGGGCATGGCCGCGTAAATATTGTCCAATCGATTGAAGAGTCGGTGGATACCTTCTTCTACCAAATCGCCTATGACATGGGCATTGATAAGCTCTCGTCTTGGATGGAGAAGTTCGGCTTCGGCCAATACACTGGCATAGATATCCAAGAAGAAAGCAGCGCCAATATGCCTAACCGAGAATGGAAAATGAGCCGCCACCGCCAACCTTGGTACAAAGGGGACACCATTCCTGTCGGCATAGGTCAGGGCTACTGGACGGCGACCCCAATGCAGATAGCGAAAGCACTCACGGTAGTATTGAACCGCGGCGAAGTCAAAGCGCCTAAATTACTGATGCTGTCGCGCGATGAAGACGGTATGCATAAACCCAAGCCAGAACCTTATCCTCCGATACAAGGAGTAAGCGATAAGTATTGGGACGTCGCCCTTGAAGGGATGCGATTGGTTAATCATGGTCGTAAAGGTACCGCTAGACGCTCGTTCCGCACCGCAAAGTATGTCTCTGGCGGGAAGTCCGGTACCGCGCAAGTGTTCGGTTTGGGCGAAGATGAAGAATACAACGCCGACGAGATTGCTGAGCACTTACGCGATCATGCGCTTTACATTGGCTTTGCTCCCTTTGAACATCCCAAGGTGGCAGTCTCTATGGTATTAGAAAACGCCGGAGGCGGGTCAAGCAACGGTGCGCCCATCGCCCGTCGTATTTTTGATCATATCTTGATTGAAAAAGACGCTGAAGAGAACAAAGAGGCAAAACAATGAGTTCTTTAGCCCAAGTAAGCAGTAAGCGCTCGTTATTCGATCGCTTGCACCTCGACTTGCCCTTGCTCATTGGCATTTTATTACTGATGGGCTTTGGTCTTGTCGTTATGTACAGTGCCAGTGGCCAAAGTATGGCAATGATGGAACGCCAAGCGGTTCGGATGCTGCTAGCCCTGTCGGTAATGTTTGCGCTGGCACAGGTGCCGCCACGCCATTACGAGTTTTGGTCGCCGTATTTATATGTGATTGGTGTGGCCCTACTGGCGGCGGTCTTACTCGTGGGTGAAACGGCAAAAGGCGCTCAGCGTTGGCTCGATCTTGGCGTGGTTACT
The DNA here is from genome assembly GCF_001996125.1 of Salinivibrio sp. PR932. Classification (NCBI taxonomy): domain Bacteria; kingdom Pseudomonadati; phylum Pseudomonadota; class Gammaproteobacteria; order Vibrionales; family Vibrionaceae; genus Salinivibrio; species Salinivibrio sp. PR932. The sequence continues at coordinate 78,346 of NZ_MUFM01000006.1, forward strand.
TTCCAGCCTTCCGAAATAATCAAACTTGCTGTGCCTTTAATGCTGGCTCGTTTTATCGGTAAGGATCCGCTCCCGCCGAAGTTTACGACCTTGCTGATCGCGCTCTTTTTGTTGTTTATGCCCACCATTATGATCGCGAAGCAACCCGACTTAGGTACCTCTATTCTTATTGCCGCGTCAGGCGTCTTCGTACTCTTTCTCGCCGGGATCAGTTGGAAGCTGATTACCGCAGCTGTCGTTGCAATCGCGGGGTTTATTCCTGTGCTGTGGTTTTTCTTAATGCACGACTATCAGCGCACTCGCGTGCTCACGCTCTTTAATCCAGAGTCCGACCCACTGGGAGCGGGCTATCATATTATTCAATCTAAAATTGCAATTGGTTCCGGAGGGCTGGCCGGAAAAGGTTGGCTGCATGGCACACAATCGCAGCTCGAGTTTCTCCCTGAGCGCCATACCGACTTTATCTTTGCGGTCATTGCCGAAGAATGGGGATTAATTGGTGTATGTGCCCTGCTCGCCTTATACCTGTTTTTGATTGGGCGTGGACTGATGTTAGCCAGCCGAGCCCAAACTGCATTCGGCCGTATGATGGCCGGGAGTATCGTGCTCAGCTTTTTTGTTTATGTTTTTGTCAATATTGGTATGGTCAGCGGCATTTTGCCTGTGGTTGGGGTACCCTTACCTCTGATCAGCTATGGCGGTACCTCTATGGTGACCTTGATGGCTGGTTTTGGCATTCTCATGTCCATTCATACTCATCGAAAAATGCTATCTAGGGCTTAATAAACATGCGAGCGATTGTAATTCTTTTCGCCATGCTCCTGAGCGCGTGCAGTACGCAACAGGGCCGATATCAAATGGCTGACGACCAAGCACCCGAACGCCTTCCTGAGCAGGTGCACACTGATGATGCCCAGCCAAGGTATGAGCCTTATAGCTTAGCTGGCAACAAAGATTACACCTTAAATGGTCAACGCTACGAAATACTCCGTGAGCCTCGCGGTTACCAAGAGGCGGGTATTGCCTCTTGGTACGGCCAAAAATTCCACGGCCATAAAACCTCTAATGGCGAAGTGTATGACATGTATTCCATGTCTGCGGCGCACAAAACCTTGCCTTTGCCGAGCTACGTCGAAGTCACCAATCAAAATAACGGTAAGAAAGCGATTGTACGCGTCAACGATCGCGGCCCTTTCCATAACGAGCGCCTGATTGATCTCAGCTATGCGGCTGCAAAAAAGCTTGGTGTTTTGCAAACGGGTACCGCACCAGTCGCACTTCGTTTAATCTCCCCAGAGAAACCCGCGCAAGATGAGTGGCATTCGGCCCGTCATCATGCGTACTATGTCCAGTTGCTTGCATTGTCCGATGGCTTAAAAGCCAGCCAAAGTGCGGAACAATTAGCGAAAGCACACGGTCTACCTACCCACATTGCTCGCCGCGACCAAGTGTATCGTGTGCGTTTTGGTCCGTTTTACGACCGTGGCCAAGCTCAGCAAGCGATGCAAGTCGCTAAACAGCATCAACTGCCGGGCGCTTTTATCGTCACCGAAGCACTTGTTAATGACGACACATCTGTCACAAGTGCTAAAACAAACAATCAGTGAGTTAAAGGAATCGAGCCTGTCTCTCTGTGCCCAATTTGGTATAGTGAGCTTACAGTATCGACATCGATAACCGACAAAAGTACTAAAAATGATGAAAAAATCCGTTTCCCGCATGCGTACATTGCTATCTGCTGCGCTTTTCGTATCAGTGACGGCCCAAGCTGCGCCCGCTGTTGTACCCGATGCTCCACAAATTGCCGCCAAGGGCTACGTGCTTATGGACTACCACTCCGGTGAAGTCCTTGCCGAAAATAATGCCTACAAACGCCTTAACCCGGCCAGCCTCACCAAGATGATGACCAGTTATGTGATTGGCCAAGAGGTTGAGCGCGGTAACATCTCCATGGATGATGACGTGGTGATCAGCGAAAATGCGTGGGCGAAAAACTTCCCGGGTTCATCCAAGATGTTCATCGAAGTCGGGACCACGGTGAAAGCAGCCGACCTTAACCGAGGCATTATCATTCAATCAGGCAACGATGCCTGTGTCGCGATGGCGGAGCATGTCGCGGGCTCGGAAGATGCGTTTGTAGATCTGATGAACCGTTGGGGTGAAACGCTGGGCATGGACAGCACACATTTCTCGAACGTGCATGGCCTCGACTCTAAAGATCTTTATACCACCCCTTATGACATGGCGTTACTGGCGCAGGCGCTGATCCGTGATGTGCCGGGGGAATACCGCATTTACAAAGAGAAAGCGTTTACCTACAACGGGATTACCCAATACAACCGCAATGGCCTATTGTGGGACAAGAGCCTTAACGTTGACGGTATCAAGACGGGCCATACCGATGGTGCCGGCTATAACTTGGTGAGCTCAGCCACTGAAGGCGAGATGCGTTTGATTGCTGTCGTGATGGGCACCAAAAGTGCTAACGCACGTAAAGCTGAAAGTAAAAAGCTATTGAACTATGGCTTCCGTTTCTTCGAAACCGTCGCGCCACACAAAGCAAATGAAACCTTTGTGACTGAAAAAGTGTGGATGGGGGATACCGATGAAGTGTCACTCGGGGTGACCGAAGATACCTACGTCACACTTCCTCGCGGCAAAGCACAAGATCTAAAAGCGAGCTTCGTACTGGAAAAAACCCTTGAAGCACCGATCAGTAAAGGGGATGTGGTAGGCAAGCTGTTCTATCAAGTGGATGGCGAAGATGTAGCCGAATACCCACTGGTTGCGTTGAACGACGTCGAAAAAGGCGGATTATTCAGCCGGTTAATTGATTACATTGTTATGATGTTTCAAAACTTACTGGGCTAAGCCACTTACCATTTAGTCCCATTCCCGCCCACCAACTTGGTGGGCGGCTTGTTTTCTGTCCCAGAGCAGATTAGTATTTCGCGTTAATCGTGATCCATCGCACATAGGTATGCCGTTCTCGGCCTGCCCATTGGGAGTTAACATGCAAGAGCAACCAAAACTAAAAGACTTGCTGGAGTTTCCTTGTCAGTTTACTTACAAGGTTATGGGCCATGCTAAGCCTGAACTGCCGGACCTTGTTCTAGGTGTGATCCAGCAACATGCGCCAGGCGACTACAGCCCAAAGGTGAAACCTAGCGCAAAAGGTAACTATCACTCGGTATCTGTGACCATTACTGCCACCTCTATCGAGCAAGTAGAAACCTTGTATAAAGAACTTGGCGAGATCGAAATCGTTCGTATGGTTCTTTAATCAGAATACCCACACGGCTGGCGGCTTTTAATCACGCCGCCAACCTCTATAATACCCCCACAGATAACAATATGGGTAATCGGTTTGCAGCACCAACTAGTTGTTAGATATCTGGGCCGCCGACCTTATCCGCAAACCTGGCAGCAGATGCGTGACTTCACGGATAGCCGTGATTCACGTACTTGTGACGAAGTCTGGTTGGTCGAACATGATCCCGTCTTCACCCAAGGTCAAGCGGGTAAACCGGAACACGTTTTGGTCCCTGGAGACATCCCCGTCGTACAATCAGATCGAGGGGGACAAGTGACCTATCACGGTCCCGGTCAGTTAGTCGTTTACTTTTTAATTGATTTAAAACGTAAAAAAGTCGGCGTTCGAGAACTGGTTAGCCATATTGAAAATCTCGTTGTCGCTACCCTCGCCCATTATGGCGTAACCGCCTACGCGCGTCCCGATGCGCCCGGTGTGTATGTGGATAGCGCAAAAATCTGTTCCCTTGGGCTCCGTATTCGTCGCGGGTGCTCATTCCATGGACTGGCACTCAACATCAATATGGATTTATCTCCATTTCAGCGCATTAACCCCTGTGGGTATGCGGGGATGGCGATGACGCAACTGAGTGATCAGGTTGAAGGCGCAACCCTAACAGACGTCCAACCTGTGCTAGTAGACACTTTAACTCAACAACTGGGATATACTCAGGTTGAGGTTACAACGGAAAGCAGCGATTTATGAGCAAACCGATTCAGATGGAACGCGGCGTTAAGTACCGCGATGCCGAAAAGATGGCGCTTATCCCGGTCAAAAATATGCCGACCGAGCAAAAAGAAGTGCTGCGCAAGCCTGATTGGATGAAGATCAAGCTCCCTGCCGAGACCTCTCGCATCAAAGAAATTAAAGATGCGATGCGCAAAAACAACCTTCACTCTGTGTGTGAAGAGGCCTCCTGTCCAAACTTGGCAGAGTGCTTTAGCCACGGTACCGCCACTTTCATGATTTTGGGTGCGATTTGTACCCGTCGTTGCCCATTTTGCGACGTCGCCCATGGCCGTCCGGTTGCCCCTGACGCCGACGAGCCAAAGCATCTGGCGCAAACTATTAAAGACATGAAGCTTCGTTATGTCGTGATCACCTCAGTTGACCGCGATGACCTTCGCGATGGCGGGGCACAGCATTTTGCCGACTGTACCCGTGAGATCCGTGCGCTCAATCCAGAGATCAAAATCGAAACCTTGGTACCTGACTTCCGAGGCCGAATGGATCGCGCCCTAGATATCCTGCGCGACAATCCACCGGATGTGTTTAACCACAACCTAGAAACGGCACCTCGCTTGTACCGTAAAGCGCGTCCCGGTGCGAACTATCAGTGGTCACTGGATCTGCTGAAAAAGTTCAAAGACATGCATCCAGATGTTCCTACTAAGTCTGGACTCATGATGGGCTTGGGCGAAACCAAGGAAGAGATCATTGAGGTTCTGAAAGACCTACGTGCCCACGGTGTCACCATGCTGACATTAGGTCAATACCTTGCGCCGAGCCGCCATCACCTTCCGGTTGAACGTTATGTGCCGCCCGAAGAGTTTGATGAGCTAAAAGCTATCGCGCTGGATCTTGGCTTTACCCATGCTGCATGTGGTCCCTTTGTCCGCTCTTCATACCATGCTGATTTGCAAGCCAAAGGTGTCGAGATTAAATAAGCCTCTATGCTGACGATACAAAAAAGCCGCGCTCGCGCGGCTTTTTTACATTTTGCATATGACTTGCGTTCGTATGCTTGGGTTATTGACGCGTCAGGTAATCTGCTTTGCCGACCCACTTATACGTGGTCAGCTCTTCGAGTCCCATCGGGCCACGCGCATGCAGCTTTTGCGTTGAAACGGCCACTTCCGCGCCTAAACCAAACTGGGCACCGTCGGTAAAACGGGTTGAAGCATTGACATAGACAGCAGCCGAGCCCGCACCATTGATAAAGGCTTCGGCAGCATCAATATCATTGGTCAGAATCGTATCTGAATGGCTCGCATTGTGTTCGCGCATATGACCGAGCGCGTCGTGCACATCGTCAACCACAGCAACACCGAGCGTTGGACCCAACCATTCAGTATCAAAGTCTCCCTCAGCGGCTTCACGAAGCTGTGCGACACCGTCAAGGTAGGGCAAGGCACTGTTTGCTGCGACAACCTTCAGTTGCTGTGCGTTAAGCGCTGGGATCAGGCGTGTAAACAACTGTGCCGCGACTTGCTTGTGCACCAATAACGTATCCAAAGCGTTACAAGCGGATGGACGATGCGTCTTCGCATTAATGATCACATCCGGCGCGCGTTCAAGATCGGCACTTTGATCCACATACAAATGGCTAATCCCAAAACCACCAATAATCACCGGAATCGTGCTGTTTTGTTTACACATTTTATGCAAACTGGCACCGCCGCGCGGAATAATCATATCCACGTGCTCGTCCATGGTCAGCAGCTCTGCGACCAATTCTCGATCAGGCTTGTCGATGTATTGCACCGCTGATTGCGGTAGTTCAGCCTTGCTCAGTGCAGATTGAATCACAGTGACCAACACTTGGTTGGTCGCAAAGGTTTCTTTACCACCACGTAAGATACTGGCATTGCCCGTTTTTAGGCACAGTGCCGCAATATCAATGGTGACGTTAGGGCGCGCTTCATAAATCACACCGACAACACCCAGTGGCTCACGGCGCTTCGATAAAGAAAGGCCATTTTCGAGCACCTTATGGTCAAATTCTTGCCCAACCGGATCGGGCAACGACACCACATTGCGCACATCTGCAGCAATCGCCGATAAACGTGCAGGCGTGAGTGCTAAGCGGTCGATCAACGCCTCACTCATGCCCGCTGCGCGTGCCGCCTCTAAGTCCGTTTGGTTAGCCGCTAAAATACTCGCTTGTTGCGCCTCTAATTCATCCGCAATGAAGGTCAGCGCGCGATTTTTTTTCGTAGTGGAAGTTGTCGCGAGTTGGTAAGCCGCCTCTTTGGCCGCTTTCCCCATCATTTGTAAACTCATGTTGTGTGCATCTCTTTTATTAATCGCCAATAACGACAAGGTCGTCTCGGTGTATGGCTACCGGTCCATACTCATAGCCTAAAATATCTGCGATTTGTTGGCTATGTGCGCCTGCAATACGGCGAAGATCGGCTGCTGAATAACGGCAAATACCGCGCGCAAGGCATTGCCCCTCTACAGAGTAAATGCGCGCGACTTCGCCACGCGCAAAGTCACCTTTAACGCTTACGATGCCTTTACTTAGCAGGCTGCTACCTTTTTGCGTCACTGCCGTCACCGCACCGGTATCAATGGTAATATCTCCCGCAGGAGGTGGTCCGGCTAGAATCCAGCGTTTACGGCTTTCTAGTGGGCTCTCTAGCGGCAAGAATCGAGTGCCCGCGCTGTTACCGGCGACCACGTTTTGGATCACTTCAGGCTTGCTGCCAGCGGCAATCGTGACTTCTATGCCCGCACGTCGCCCAATATCTGCAGCCTGCAGTTTCGTTGCCATGCCACCGGTGCCAAGACCTGTGACACTGCCTCCCGCTAATTTGCGTAAGGTTTCATCAATCGTATGGACTTCCCGAATAAGCTCGGCATCGGGTTGCGTTCTCGGATCCGCCGTAAAGAGTCCGGGTTGATCGGTAAGCAGCAATAATTTGTCTGCGTTGGCTAAAATCGCAACCAGCGCTGAGAGGTTGTCGTTATCACCGACTTTGATCTCAGATGTCGCCACCGCATCATTTTCATTCACAATGGGAATGATGCCGTTATCGAGTAACGCATGGAGCATGTCTCGCGCATTGAGAAAACGCTCGCGGTGATCCAAATCGGCGCGGGTCAGCAGCATCTGTCCGACTTGAAAGCCATAAAGACTGAAAAGATGCTCCCAGGTTTGAATTAAACGGCACTGCCCGACGGCTGCGAGCATCTGCTTGTTGGCGACCGTGTCAGCCAACACCGGATAATCAAGGTGCTCTCGCCCAGCAGCAATCGCTCCCGATGAGACAATGATCACTTGATGGCCTTGTTGGCGCAGGCGCGCGCACTGACGAACCAACTCAACCATGTGGGCTTGGTCAAGGCGTTGCGAACCGCCAGTCAGCACACTGGTGCCTAATTTTACAACGATGGTTTGAGAAGAGACGGTGGCTGCAATGTCACCGTCTCGAAGCGCGTCTTGAACTGTCATGATTGCCTGATTGACTAAAAGATAGATGTCTCTTTTATCAATCCCATGCCCATTTAACAAGGACTGAAATCAGGCAAATCACGTTTTAGTTAGAAAGGGCGAGTTCTGGCTCGGTCAGTTTTTGACTTGGGGAAAGGGAAAGCGATAGGTCATCGACCACTAATTGGCATAATTTGGTGTAGAAACTATCAAGGGTTTTCTCAACCTCCGCGCGCTGTTTGGCAGGGACGGCTTTTGCTAACCATTCCCCATGCTCGTCATAGAGGCCATACCCGTAGTGATAACGGAACCCATCGTCTTCTGGGGTCAACACTAACCACCATCCCCAGAATTCGCGTGCATCGGGCTCTTTTTTCGCATCGACGCAGACAGACAAGCTATCGAAAAAGTAGCTTTGTTCATCAGATTGCCCATCACGAAAATACGGGCCTAGCGCAGTAAAACGTGTTTTCAACCGTCCATGAGAAAGCGGGAGCGTTTGGGTCATGGTGTCCTCCAGTGGCACTCTATCTACCTAAGCTCAAGGTATATCATGACGTTATCGGTCAGGTGAACGCCAATCCCCCGCTTTCCGCACTTGATCACACCTTCGCCACCTTGGTTACAAAATATTGGCAAACCACGAGACGGTCTCGCTCAGCGCACGATGGTAGCCGTCATGCAAAGGCGTATTCGGCAATGTCACCGCTTTACCGCCACGACTATAGGTTGCAATCAGTTTGTTGTCGGACTCCGGACAAACCGGATCATCTTTCAAACTCAAGGCTAAAATGGGCACTTCGGTTCGCCGTCCGGTGAGTAAGCCTTGGTTTTTGAGTGACCACGCCTGTAGCCGTGTCCGAAGCGTGTCGATAGGAATATGGCGACCGAGCCGCGACCCTAGTGTATCGAGGTACATGGGTGGCATTTTTTTCATCATTTGTGCATTGGTTAATAGCGAATGCACGATGCCTCCCAGCGCCGCACTCGCTTTGACTCTGTGTGGTTCAAGAAAGGCTAACCGTACCGCCGGATTCGCGCCAAACCGGATCCCCATGGTGCCCACACGGTGGTGATCCACCCAAGGTACCTCCGCCAGTTTATCTAACATGGCACGATGTAAGCGGCTGGTATCTTCATTGAGATGCCAATGACTGCTGTGACCCACTGATGGCATATCTAAGGTCAATACCGCGATATCTGCGGGGGCAAAGTAATCGACGAATACCCGCCATAAATCGGTTTGCAAACTGTCTAAGCTGCCACTGAGAATGACCACCGGCAGGGTCGCATCGGTTCTTGGCAGATACAGGTAACCTTTTAGCGATTTGCCATCGAGCGTTGTTTCTACGGTTTTAACCGTGAAGGGAAGTTTATCCATCGCATGCTCAAAGGCTTTATAGGCCAGCGTTTCCGATTGCAAAGCGAGCGTATCGCCTTTGAGGTGAGGATACGCCGCGATACCGAAATAGGTACAGGCTTGCAGCCATTGCTGACTCGCCGCTTGATGCTCCCCTTTGTCTGCCAGCGCTTGGGCGCGCTTTTGATGCTGCATGCCCACTGCTGTCCACTCGTAGTTCCAATTTCCCGAGCGGTAGCCTTCTACCGTATCCAGCAGACTGTCGACGGAGCGTGAATTATCCGAATGAGCAATACGGGCAAAAATGGCTTCCATCTCTACCGGATCTACTCCTTGCCACGTCCATTGTCCACGACGCCGCATTCGATACCAGCTGCGCTCGCTGTCTCCATCAAACGCCGAATAACTCGCTTGATCGATTTGCTGGATAGCGCCAAACAATGTCGACGTTTCTTTGGCATGTCTGTGTTTGGCAAACAGCTTGACCGACAAATTTTGAGATTCGCTTTCCGACACGTTCACTCCCGAGCGTTCAGTTTATGACGCTCCTAGTGTAAACCATACTCACAGCAAGGCCATGATTTTCAGTCAATCGCGTCCCTAGAAACGAAAAAACGCCGCAACTGTGTGCGACGTTTTGTTGACAGCAGATTATCAATAACCTTGCTAGCTATTATTTGGCAATCGGATCCACATAGCTCACCGCCATATCCCATGGCTGCTCAATCCATGTGTCTTGCGCAATATCGACGATATAATCGTCAACAAGATGCTTACCCGCAGGTTTGGCGCTTACAGTCACAAAGCGTGCTTTGGGATAGAGTTGGCGTACCATTTCTGCGGTTCCGCCTGTATCAACCAAGTCGTCCACCACAATAAAGCCTTCACCATCCCCCGGTGCTTGTTTCACGACACGCATATCGCGCTGATGATCATGATCGTAGCTCGAGATACACACCGTATCGACATAGCGAATGCCTAGCTCACGGGCAAGAATGGCGGCAGGCACCAAGCCACCGCGACTCACAGCAATAATTCCCTGCCACTGGTCAGCGGGTAGCAGCCTCTCCGCCAATTGGCGTGTGTACATCTGCATGTTGTCCCAGGTGATGATGAACTTGTTACTCATGATGAAAACCTCGTGGCGTTTCTCGCCTTGTTATAACGTCAATGTGGGCGGCTGTTTTACACCAAGAAAACGAACTTGAGTAAGAACAATCCAGCCAAGATCCAGATACTGACAGGGACCTCACGCCCTTTGCCCGCAAAGGTTTTTACGGCACAAAACGCAATAAAGCCAAGGCCAATCCCGCTCGCAATCGAGTAAGTGAGCGGCATCAGCAAGCACACCACGACCACAGGTGCGGCTTCGGTCAAATCTCGCCAGTTAATCCCTACAAGACCTGACATCATCAAAATCGCAACATAAAAGAGAGCGCCAGCTGTTGCGTACGCTGGGACCATACCTGCGAGCGGCGCAAAAAATAGCGCAAGCAAGAATAAGATCCCTACAACAACAGCAGTGAGTCCTGTACGGCCACCCGCTGCTACCCCTGACACACTTTCAATATATGAGGTTGTATTCGACGTGCCTAAAAGCGCCCCGACCGATGTCGCGGTACTGTCTGCCAGTAATGCACGATTTAAACGCGGCAGTTTACCATCTTTGTCCAAAAGTTCCGCGCGCTGTGCCACACCCACTAAGGTTCCTGCGGTATCAAAGAGGTCAACAAACAAAAATGCGAACACAATAGACACCAAACCAACTTCAAGGGCTCCGGCAAAATCAAGCTGCATAAAGGTCGGCGCGAGGCTTGGTGGCGCAGACATCACACCGTGGTAAGGGACATCACCCGCGACAATACCAATCACAGTGACCACTAAAATCGCAATCATGACCGCCCCTTTTAGGCCACGATGCACCAAACCAATTGTGAGGAAAAAGCCGAGTGCTGCCATCGCTGGCGCAAATGCCGTCACATCACCCAGTGCGACCAGGGTTGCCGGGTGATCCACAACGATCCCCGCATTTTGCAGTGCGATGAGCGCTAAAAACAAACCGATACCCGCCGAGATACCGGTGCGCAGTGACATAGGAATCGAGTTGATAATCCACTCACGAATTTTCAACACACTGAGTAGAATAAAGCACAAGCCCGAAATAAACACCGCAGCCAGCGCAACCTGCCACGAGTGGCCCATTTGCAGCACCACTGTGTAGGTGAAGAAAGCGTTAAGGCCCATACCTGGCGCTTGAGCGACCGGATAGTTGGCGACAATTCCCATCACAAAACAGCCGACGGCAGCAGCCAAACAGGTGGCAACAAATACGGCGCCCTTGTCCATTCCTGCTTCAGCCAAAATAGATGGGTTCACGAAAATGATGTAGGCCATGGTGAGGAAGGTGGTCACACCGGCAATAACTTCGGTGCGAAGATCCGTGCCATGCTCGCTGAGTTTAAATAAACGCTCTAACATCGTTGGTATCCCGAATAAAAGGTGGCGCATCATAAGATGCAAAAGGAAAACGTTTGCGTGTCAAAAATTGGCGCAAATCTTACCGATCGATGAAGGAAATTTCCAGCACGAAACCGCATGAATTGATCGGAATGTCATGACTCTCGTGATGGTTGCCAACAAGATTGTCTATCATGACTGGCTTATCAGGCATCTGACATACTACCCATAAAAAAAACGCCACAACTTTGTGTGGCGCCAGAACTAAAGCGTTTGCTTCTGGATCAGAAATGTCTCTGTAAGAGCGGGGGAATCGTAAAACTTACTTGCGGTACCCGAACGGCGCCGGATACGTGAATCCTTTGGTATATACTGACTGTTGGTTCCAGTAGTAGTTAGATACCATACCTTCCATCGTTTTTACCTCTCTCAAGTTTAAACCTAATGTTGTTCACATTTTGTCTCGGTTCCTTGGAGGCGAATACTCGGGTTCACTCCATGAACAATCGATAACCTGTGTTATCAGTGTCTAGATAATAACCCACACGTAATTATATTACAAGCAATAGAGTGACTAGAGTCACAAAAAGTTCATATTTTGTAGTTTTATTACGCCCACCACGCCTAGATATCCGGCATGCACTCTGTTTTTCCTTCCCTTGATCCTGCGACTGTCACCACCTAGTCGACAGTGGTATGCTTGGTAAAGTCCATCTATTTCAGTAAGGCCTACTGTTTAAAAGGCCAACAATAAAATAAAATGGAGTCTACCGTGTCTGAGATCAGCCAATTATCACCCCAGCCTGTTTGGGCTTTTTTTGACCAGATTTGTGCTATTCCACATCCCTCTTACCACGAAGCACAATTGGCAGCATTCATTGTCGATTGGGCGAAAGGCCGAGGTTTAGAGGTTCGCCAAGATCCCACTGGCAATATTTTTATCCGCAAACCGGCGACGCCGGGAATGGAAAACCGCAAAGGTGTAGTACTACAAGCCCACCTTGATATGGTGCCGCAGAAAAACGAGCACACCGAGCACGACTTTACCACCGATCCGATTCGCCCTTATATCGATGGCGAGTGGGTCACGGCGGATGGCACGACATTAGGCGCCGATAACGGTATTGGGATGGCCTCCTGCCTTGCCGTCTTAGCGGCTGATGACATTGAACATGGCCCACTCGAAGTGTTGCTTACCACCAATGAAGAAGCTGGGATGGACGGTGCATTTGGCCTAGAAGCAGGCTGGCTTGAAGGGGAAGTGTTACTGAACACAGACTCCGAACAAGAAGGGGAAATCTACATGGGCTGTGCGGGCGGCGTCGATGCTAGCATGCACTTTCCGGTCGAGCGTCACACCATCGGCGACAATTTTACGCGTTTTACCGTCGGTATAAAAGGCCTAAAAGGCGGCCACTCTGGGGTGGATATTCACACGGGTCGCGCCAATGCCAATAAGCTACTTGCACGCATGCTCAGCCATCACCTCAGTGAGATTGATGTCAGCCTGATTGCATTGCGAGGCGGTACATTGCGTAACGCCATCCCGCGTGAAGCCTTTGCAGATATTGCCGTGCCAGTCGAGCAAAAAGACGCATTAGCCGCGGCGATAGATAACTACGCGCAGTTGCTTCACGATGAGTTGGGACGCTTGGAGGAGAACGTCACTGTCGTACTCGATGCGTCTGACAATCAAGCCGACCCATTGACCCGAGCCGTACAATCTCGGCTACTCGCGGCCTTAAACGCGGCGCCAAACGGTGTCATACGGATGAGCGATGATGTTCCGGGTGTGGTAGAAACCTCACTGAACTTAGGCGTTATCCAAACCGATGAGCATACTATTACGGGATTGTTTTTGATCCGCTCATTGATCGATTCAGGGCGAGAAATGGTGCAAGGCATGCTGCACTCACTGGCTGGTTTAGCGAACGTGACCGTCGAGTTTTCCGGCGCTTACCCGGGATGGAAGCCTGATCCAGACTCTGAAATCATGCATATTTTCCGTGATACCTATGAAGCTATCTATCAGCGTAAGCCTGATATCATGGTGATCCACGCGGGATTAGAGTGCGGTCTATTTAAAAAACCTTACCCGGATATGGATATGATCTCGTTTGGTCCAACGATTAAGTTCCCTCACTCACCTGATGAGAAAGTGAACATTGAAAGTGTGGGTCACTATTGGCAACAAATGCGCGCTATCTTAAAAGCGATTCCTGAAAAGCGCGCTTAAGCGAGTAAACTTAGCTGGGGGTCATTATCGTCCCCCAGCCCTACCGACAAACCAATTAGCCGCACCGCTCTACCCTCGCCTCGATAAAACGCTTCATGCAACAAGGTATCAAATAGTCCTCGATCTAACCGCTCACAGCGGTGTGCAACCGTTGTGGTTTGAAAGTCGTTGAATTTGAGTTTGACCCCTTGGCGGCAAATCCGTCCATTCGCATCGGCTTTTTCGAGTCGCCGTTGGAGCTCTTCGTATAAAGTGTCTAACCACTGTAAACAATCATTCAGCGCCGCAAGATCTTGCGATAAAGTGCGCTCTACGCCAACGGATTTACGTATCCGCTCCACTTGCACTGGACGTCGATCAATACCGTGTGCTCGCTGCCATAGTACCTGCCCAAATTTACCAAACCGCTGGATCAGTTCACCATGATCGCTACACTGCACATCTCTACAGGTAAACAAATTCAGTTCATGAAGCTTGGTTAAGGTGACACGTCCTACGCCCGGAATGCATTGCAAAGGGAGTTCAGCCACAAAGGTGTCGACCTCGTCAGGGGTGATCACGCATAAGCCATCCGGTTTGTTGATATCTGAGGCGACTTTGGCGAGAAACTTGATTGGCGCGACGCCTGCCGACGCGGTTAATGATAGCTCGTCGCGAATGGTGTGACGAATCGCTTCTGCAATACGGGTTGCCGAGCCTTGATGACTGTCGCAATCTGTAACATCTAAGTAAGCCTCATCAAGAGAGAGGGGCTCAATAATATCGGTATAACGATGAAAAATAGCATGAAGCTGCTGAGAAACGGCGCGGTACTTGGCCATATTGCCACGCATGACCGTCAGACCGGGACATAGTTTAAGTGCTTGAGCTGTCGCCATCGCGGAACGGATCCCAAAGCGACGCGCGGGATAATTGCAGGTAGCAATCACCCCTCGCCCATCAGGTGACCCGCCAATAGCAAGAGGCACCTGTTGCAAGGCAGGGTTATCACGCATCTCCACTGCCGCATAGAAACAATCCATGTCGATATGGATGATTTTCTTCATGACAATCCTGCATGGCCACCAGATAAGACAGAGTGACTCACTGGTGGCTATCTACTGTACACCTGATCGCGTCAGGTCTCGGCTAGATAATTTGGTTTTTCTTCCACTCACGGGTTTTCTCTGCACGCGCTTCTCGCTTTTTACGTGCATCACACGGCTCTGGGCAGTCGCATTCTTTTTCAATACCGATTGCGCCTAGGCCACCACAGCTCCCACTGATGGTTTTTTGCTGTACGATGTAGCCGATCGCCATCCCTGCAATCACAAGTACAAAAACAGCAAAGGTGATAAGAAATACTGACATAATTGCTCACCTACTATCGTTATTGCGTATTTAACGCTTTAAATAAGGCTTAAACGCCTCAGATGCGATTTCTTTAAAACCGTCATCCGTTTTCACTACCATAAAGGCAGGAATATTGGCTTGATTTGCCAATGCAACGGCTTTCTCTGGTCCAAGTACCATGAAGCCTGTTGCCAAACCATCCGCCGTCATACAAGACGGGTCCAACACTGTGACAGACACTAAGCGATGATGAATCGGTCGTCCTGTTGCTGGATCAATGATGTGCGAATAGCGTACCCCATCATGCTCAAAGTAATTGCGATAATCCCCTGAGGTAGCAACCGCCATATCCCCAGGCTCAATAATCTCTTGCACCGACTGTGTGCCGGCACTAGGCTTTTCAATCGCGATGCGCCAAGGTACGCCGTCTTGGTTCACACCTTTTAATTGTAACTCACCACCAATCTCAACCAAATAGTTATCGAGCCCAAGTGACGCCAAATAGTCAGCGACCACATCTACGCCGTATCCTTTGGCGATCGTTGACAAGTCGACATAAAGGTCAGGATTGGTTTTGGTCAACTGATTGCCCGATAAAGACAGACTCTCTAACCCCGTCATCGCCATTCGCTGTGCGATTTCTTCGTCGGTCGGAATATTCTCTGGTCGTTTTTCAGGGCCAAAGCTCCAAAGGTTCACTAACGGTCCAACCGTGACATCTAACGCGCCATCGGTGAAGGCGTTAAGACGCATCGCTTCTTTCACCACTTTCGCCGTCGCGTCAGATACCTCAACCGGAGAGTCAGCACGATGTTGATTGAAACGGCTCAGCTCCGAATCGTCTCGATACGTCGACATCTGGTCATTCACCAGCTCCAAACGCTTATCGATTTCTTTTTGGATCACCGCCTTCTCGGGCGTGTTTTCCGTTGCAATGTACTTAATGGAGTAATACGTGCCCATTGTACTGTCATTAAGATGGACCAGCTCAGGTGAACGCTCACAACCGACCAAAGCCACGAGCAGTGTCAGCGTTGCCACACAGCCTAACCAAAACTTCTTCATATGGGTGTCCTTCGACGCGAGGTTGATACGTAAAATGGCTGACCCAAAGGCCAGCCATTAAAAGGTAAGTCACACGTTGCGATCTTAGCCGCCGAAGTCATCCAGAAGGATGTTTTCGTCTTCAACACCTAAGTCTTTCAGCATACCGATAACGGCTGCGTTCATCATTGGTGGACCACACATGTAGTATTCACAGTCTTCTGGCGCTTCATGATCTTTGAGGTAGTTCTCATAAAGCACGTTATGGATAAAGCCTGTGTAACCATCCCAGTTATCTTCTGGTAGTGGGTCTGACAGTGCGCAGTACCACTTGAAGTTATCGTTCTGCTCTTGAAGCATATCGAAATCTTCAACGTAGAACATTTCACGCTTAGAACGTGCACCGTACCAGAAGGTGATCTTACGATCTGAGTTCAGACGTTTAAGTTGGTCAAAGATATGCGAGCGCATTGGTGCCATACCGGCACCACCGCCGATAAAGACCATTTCAGCGTCGGTATCTTTCGCGAAGAACTCACCGAACGGCCCTGAGATCGTACACTTATCACCCGGCTTCAGTGACCAAATGTAAGACGACATTTGGCCTGGTGGCACATCAGGGTTACGTGGTGGTGGCGTTGCCACACGCACGTTCAGCATGATGATGCCTTCTTCTTCAGGGTAGTTCGCCATTGAGTAAGCACGGATGATTTCTTCATCCACTTTTGACTCATAGCGGAACAAGTTGAACTTCTCCCAGTCTTCGCGGTATTCCTCAGGAATATCAAAGTCTGAGTACTTAATGTGGTGCGCTGGCGCTTCAATCTGAATATAACCACCTGCACGGAAAGGTACAGACTCACCGTCAGGTATACGCAGCTTCAGCTCTTTGATGAAAGTGGCTTTGTTGTCGTTAGAAATAACTTCACAATCCCACTTCTTCACGCCAAAAATTTCTTCTGGCAATTCGATCTTCATGTCTTGCTTTACAGCAACCTGACATGACAGACGCTCACCTTCACGTGCTTCACCTTTGGTGATGTGATCAAGCTCGGTTGGCAGAATATCACCGCCACCTTCTTTGATTTTTACGCGGCACTGGCCACATGAGCCACCACCACCACAGGCAGAAGAAACAAACACACCAGCACCGGCCAGTGCACCAAGCAGTTTACCGCCTGGCTGAGTAACGATCGCCTTTTCAGGATCGTTATTGATATCAATTGTGACGTCACCGGTTGGTACCAGCTTGGACTTGGCGAACAAAATCACCAATACCAGCGCCAGTACAATCAGAGTAAACATCACTACACCAAGAATAATGTCCATTGACTATTCCTTTTCTCGCAGTTTACCCGGCTTACAGTTGCACACCAGAGAAAGACATAAAGCCCAATGCCATCAAACCAACTGTGATAAAGGTGATCCCCAAACCACGCAGTGCTGGCGGCACGTCTGAATATTTCATTTTCTCACGGATACCCGCTAGGGCGACGATGGCTAGCATCCAGCCCACCCCAGAACCGAAGCCGTAAACCACTGACTCTGCGAAGTTGTAATCACGCTGAACCATGAATGATACGCCACCGAAGATGGCACAGTTCACCGTAATAAGCGGCAGAAAGATACCCAGCGCGTTGTAAAGCGGCGGGAAGAAGCGGTCGAGTACCATCTCAAGAATCTGTACCAACGCCGCGATAACGCCGATGAAGGTAACAAAGTTCAAGAAACTCAAATCGACGCCTTTCACCAGCGCGTCTTCACGCAGAACCAAGTTGTACACCAAGTTGTTAACCGGCACTGAGATGGTCAGTACCACAACCACGGCCACACCCAGACCAAATGCGGTTTTTACTTTCTTGGATACGGCCAAAAAGGTACACATACCAAGGAAGAATGCCAGCGCCATGTTCTCGATGAAGATAGAGCGCACTAGCAGGCTCAAATAATGTTCCATGTGCTATTACTCCTTCGCTTCAACTTGTTCAGGTTTGAAGGTACGCACAATCCAAATCAAAAAGCCGATGAGGAAGAATGCAGATGGGGCCAGAAGCATCAAACCGTTTGGCTGATACCAACCCCCTTCATTGACCACAGGTAGAATAGACACACCAAACACTGAGCCAGAGCCCAGTAGCTCACGGAAGAACGCGACTGTCATCAGCACAAAACCGTAGCCCAGTGAGTTACCAATACCGTCAATAAATGATGGCAATGGCGACGACTTCATCGCATACGCCTCAGCACGACCCATCACGATACAGTTGGTAATGATAAGACCAACGAATACGGACAGCTGCTTAGAAATGTCGTACACGAACGCTTTCAATGTTTGGTCAACCACGATTACCAACGACGCGATGATCGCCATCTGAACGATGATACGTACGCTGTTAGGAATGTGGTTACGGATCAAAGAAACACACAGGTTTGACATCGCCGTTACGAACATCACCGCCAACGTCATGACAAATGCCGTTTGCATCTGTGTGGTCACCGCCAACGCCGAACAAACACCGAGGACCTGTAAGGCAATCGGGTTATTGTCCAGTACCGGTGACAGAAGGTTTTTCTTCAGTTCTTTAGCTTCAGCCATCGATCAGGCCTCCCTCGCGAACTTTTGCTAGGAATGGACCAAAGCCCATGTCACTTAGCCAGAAGTTAAACTGGTTCTGAACACCATTACTGGTTAGAGTCGCTCCCGACAATGCATCGATACCGTGCTCACTACCTTGAGGAGCGCCGCCTTTAACGATGCGAATTGCTGGCTCGCCCTGCTCGTTGAATAGCTTTTTGCCATCCCACTGTGCGCGCCATTTCGGGTTTTCAACTTCACCACCTAGCCCTGGTGTTTCACCTTGCTCGTAGTAAACGATGTCAGCAACTGTATTACCGTCGGGTTCTACCGCTACGAATGCGTACATCATGCTCCAAAGACCGGAGCCATTGACGGGCAAAATCAAACGCTGAGTTTGACCTGCCTCGTCTTTGACTAAGTACACCTTAGCGACGTCAGGACGACGACCGATATCGGCAATGTTTTCATCGCCACTCAGCTTTTTCGACAAGGCCGGATCATTGGCAGCCGCACGCTGATCGTAATCAGCTGCTGATTCAACATTGACCGTCTCAGGGCTAACAAATTCACCGTCGTCTAGGCTGACCAAGCGGGTTTCAATGTACTTGTTGTAAGCATCATTGATCGCACTTTTGCCACCCGTGACATCAATACCAGCCACCGAAAGGATGTTTTTCTGTACGTCTAGCTTTGCATTAATTTGTTGCAAAGGACGTAGCGCTACTGCTGCACCAGACACCACAATCGAGCACACCAAGCTCAATGCGATAACAACGAGCAGCGTCTTTTTAATACTATCGTTACTACTTGCCATTACGAGCCAGTCTCCGTTTGATGTTGCCCTGAATCACCAGGTTATCGAACAGTGGTGCAAACAGGTTCGCGAACAAGATCGCCAGCATCATTCCTTCTGGGTATGCCGGGTTAACCACGCGAATAATCACGGCCATCGCACCAATCAAAATGCCGTACCACCATTTTGCTTTATTGGTGAACGCAGCAGAGACAGGATCCGTCGCCATGAACATCATACCGAACGCAAAACCACCCAGTACAAGGTGCCAATGAGCAGGCATGCTAAACATTGGGTTGGAATCAGAGCCAATCACATTGAACAAGGTTGCCGCGGCGACCATACCGAGGAAGGTACCCAAGATGATTCGCCATGATGCAATGCGCATGTAAACCAGCGCCGCACCGCCAATCAAGATGGCAAGCGTCGATACTTCACCCATTGAACCTGGGATATTACCAATAAAGGCGTCCATCCAAGTCATGGTTTGACCGGTCACGTTGTGCATCAGCGCCATTTCACCGCCGGTTGACCATTGACTCAGTGCAGTCGCACCCGAGAAGCCGTCCGCAGCGGTCCATACCAAATCACCAGAGATTTGAGCAGGATAGGCGAAGAACAAGAATGCACGGCCAGCCAACGCAGGGTTCAAGAAGTTACGGCCTGTACCACCAAAGATTTCTTTTGCAACCACCACACCAAAGGTGATACCCAAAGCGGCTTGCCACAATGGCAGCGTTGGCGGAACGATCAGTGCAAAAAGAATCGAGGTCACGAAGAAACCTTCGTTCACTTCGTGCTTACGGATAATACAGAACAGTACTTCCCAGAAACCACCCACGATAAACACGGTGGCATAAATAGGCAGGAAGTAGGTGGCACCCAAGACCATTTTGGTGCCCCAACCTGCACTCGCAAGCGGCCCCGCAATCGCCTCAGTCAGCCAATAGTGCCAGTTCCCTTCAATGATTTGCGCAAGCTGCGCGCCTTCATATAAATGGTTCAGGCCCATAATGGCTTGGTTACCTGTGTTGTACATACCCCAGAACATTGCGGGGAACACAGCAAACCACACCATGATCATGATGCGTTTCAAATCGATGCTGTCACGCACGTGAGCGCCAGCTTTGGTCACCATGCCTGGCGTGTACAAAATGGTCGCGACCGCTTCATACAGGGCAAACCACTTCTCGTGTTTACCGCCTGGCTCAAAGTGTGGCTCGATTTGCTCTAAAAAGTTTTTCAGGCTCATCTGTTACCCTTCCTTCTCAATTTTTTCCAGGCTCTCGCGGAGCATTGGGCCAAATTCGTACTTGCCAGGGCAGACAAATGTACAAAGTGCCAAATCCTCAGGATCTAACTCCAGCGCGCCTAACTGTTGCATACTATCTGTA
Organism: Salinivibrio sp. PR932; assembly: GCF_001996125.1. Lineage (NCBI taxonomy): Bacteria > Pseudomonadati > Pseudomonadota > Gammaproteobacteria > Vibrionales > Vibrionaceae > Salinivibrio > Salinivibrio sp. PR932. The sequence continues at coordinate 99,009 of NZ_MUFM01000006.1, forward strand.
TCACCGGCACAGATATCACGCAGCAGCATAGTCGGCTCGATATCCAGCGGCATTACTCGCTCATAGTTACCGATTGGCACCATGGAACGATCACTACCGTTGGTCGAGGTGGTCATATTGAAAAGTTGGCCTTTAAACAGGTGGCCAAGGTACGCACGGGTCACAGAGAAGCGGTTTTTGCCGGGAGATAACCAACCGAACAGCTCTTTCTCATTACCTTCGCGTAATACAGACACTTGCAGGTGGAAACGGCCAAGATACGCATGAGGACCAGTCGCTTTGGTGCCCGAGAGTACAGAGCCTGAGATAATGCGGCTCTCGCCGGCCATCAACTCACCGTCCGTCAGCTCATCGAGGTTAGCGCCCAGTTGAGTACGTACCAAGCGTGGCTTATTGACCATAGGGCCAGCTAAGGCAACCACGCGATCGGTGTTAAGTTCACCGGTCAGGAATAAATGACCAAATGCAATGACGTCTTGGTAGTTTAGGTGCCATACCATTTTTTCCATACTTGCTGAGCGCAAGTGGTGGATATGGGTACCGACAAGACCAGCTGGGTGAGGACCAGCAAAGACATGCTGCTCAACGTTTGATTGCTTGCTAGTCGGTAACTCTACGTCTGCTTTACAAACGAATACCGTTTTTTCGGTAAGGCGAGAAACCACATCTAGGCCAGCAACGAAAGCCTCTTTTTGCTCATCAATGATCACTTTCGGATCCGCGGCAAGCGGATTGGTGTCCATGGCATTGACAAAGATAGCTTCCGGTACGGAATCAACCGCAGGCGACTTGCTAAAAGGACGAGTACGAAGCGCTGTCCACATGCCAGACTCGACCAGTTGGTCAACAATGACTTGGCGATCTAGCGATGCCAACTGTGAGGCTTCATATTTATTGAACGTGACTTGCTCGTTTCCATCGACTTCAATGACGACAGACTGAAGAACACGCTTGGCACCGCGGTTAACTTCAACCACTTTACCAGCTGCTGGTGCAGTAAATTTCACGCCCGGATTCTTTTTATCTTCAAAAAGAATCTGACCTTTTTTCACTACATCACCCACACGCGCGTGCATGGTGGGGCGCATTCCAACGTACTCTTCGCCAAGCAAGGCGACTTTCTTGACGGCTGGGCCGTCATTTATCACCTGAGTAGGAGTCCCGGCAATAGGGATATCCAAACCCTTTTTTATTGTAATCATACGCACTTGCACTACATTAACGGGAAAAAGAATTCTGTTATTGCGCAGTTAAAGACACGACTTTCGACTGTTTGGCGGCCATGACGGCCCACCGTCGCAACATCCTGCTAACCAAATCGTTACACAAAGGTAGCCTAGGTTAGTCTTTAAGCGCCGTATTCTATCACTAACCCCAGCGTTGATTCTATGGGTATTGTCACTGGAGCGTGGCAATTATCCATACCTGTACAAACAATACTCGCTGTAAGGTCACAGTTTCACTGCTGTTTTTTTGTTCACCTTAGCAGGCAACGTGAATGCTCGCCTGTGCTAACGAAACAAAAACCCCGCGCAGTTACCGCCCACCAATTCGCTCATATTTGTGTAAGAATTTGTTGCCACAACGTGAAAACTCACCATCACCGCTGACGCTATTTTCCCCCACCGCGACAAGCGGGTGAGTCAGGTGCTTGCGCTTGTGACGCCCACTCTTGCGGCGTATAAGTGTGGATCGCCAACGCATGAATATGATGAGCCAATTCATCTGATAGGGTCGTATTCACAGCTCGGTGACGTTGAATTAAACGCTGACCGTCAAATGCCTCTGATACCACCACGACTTTGAAATGGCTCTCTGACCCTTCTGGCACGTTATGCATAAAGCTTTCATTACGCACATCCAGAAAGCTAGGCGAAAATGCCTGCTCTAGCTTCTCGGTGATCTGTGTTTGTATTTTCATTTTGCTTCCCACATTTTACACGGGGAGCACGGGTGCTCTCAGTGTAGATGCTATTGATGATTTTGCGACTTTCGCGGTGGCGTGAGCTTTCAACACCAGAGATGACGCCACGTTTTAAATTGCAGTCTCTGGCTGAGTACGACAATATACCTACTTTATCTAGCGCGACGCAAAAACTCCGATGAAGACTGAAATGACGACGCCTGCGGGCCAGCCATTAATACTCCACCGTTACCCCCGACGTAAAAACGAAACGCTGCAAGCGTTCGATGCAGCCGACGAATACTTGATTGAGCACGTGGCTGAGTTGTCATTACCGGCCGGTGCGCGTGTGTTGATCATCAATGATCACTTTGGCGCGCTAAGCTGCTGGGCGTCACAACAAGGCTATGACACGATTCAAGTCAGTGATTCTGTGGTGGCACAACAAGCAACTGTCCAGAATTTAGCCGCCAATGCCCTGCCTAGCGTCGTCCAATTAACCAGCTTAGAGCCGCTGCCAGAGCGCGTCGATGTGGTGCTATTACGGATCCCGAAAAGCACACGCATGTTGTCATGGCAATTACAACAACTTGCCGCAATCACCGATTCGTCCATTCCCGTCATCGCTGCGGCGAAGACCAAAGAGATTCACACCTCAACGTTAAACCAGTTTGAGCACCAGCTCGGCAACACAGTGACCTCACTGGCGAAGAAAAAAGCACGCTTAGTATTTTGCACGCCGCGTGACGACAAACCCGAGTTAATCGACCAGCTACATACGTTCGATGTGCCTGATTACGCCATGACACTGGCGAATTTCCCCAATGTATTCTCTGCGCAAAAACTGGATATTGCGGCGTATTTGATGTTACCGCACATTCCGAGTGAACCCGGATTAAAAAGGATTGTCGATCTAGGGTGTGGTAATGGTGTGCTTGCCTTGCAAGCGGCTCGAAACAATCCAAATGCCTTTATTCATGCCGTTGACGAGAGCCATATGGCGGTCGCATCGGCGCAACGTAACCTTTTAGCGCATCACATTGCGCCTACTCGCTTTCAGTGTGAAGCGCGGGATTGTTTGAGCGAGTTTGCACACCATGATGTGGACTTGGTGATGTGTAATCCACCATTCCATCAACAACAAGCCATTACCGATCATATTGCTTGGCAAATGTTTTGTGACGCAAAACGTGTTCTGACCAATCATGGCCGCCTTTTAGTCATCGGAAACCGACATCTCGGCTATCATGCTAAGTTAAAACGCCTTTTTGGTAATGTCTCCGTCATTGCGTCGAATAAAAAATTCGTTATTCTTCAAGCAGTACACGCCCAACATTAAGTAAAGGATGCTGAACACAATGAAAAAACTGCTCGTTGCCGCTGCCGTGCTTATCCTAGCAGGCTGTTCATCGCCGCGTGATCCGCAACTAACTATCGCGCCCAAACCCGCCACCTCAAACCAACAGCAAGTGAATAACTTGCCTGTAGTTGTGAAAAGCCGTGATCTGCGTACCGCCCAGTTTGTGGCTGTCATTGACAGTGGTCGCTCTAACGTGAAGCCCCTGCATGCTAGCCAGAATCTGCGCGTTGTCTTAGAAGATACCCTTTCTCGCCAACTTTCTTCGCAAGGCTTCCGTGTAGTGGCGAATGGCCCGGGAACACTGCGCCTCGATATTCTTGATGCCCTCGTGCGTGTAAAACACACAGTGTTTAAGCACAATATGGAAGCATCGGTCCAGCTTCAGCTGGTCGCTGAATCTCCTGATGGTCGCTTCGTGAAGCGTTACACTGGCAAATCAACCCAAGAAGGGATCAGCAGCGCATCGCCTGATGATATCGAAATGGCCCTAAACAACTTGCTTGAGGCGGTGCTGCAAGATATTGCCAACGACGAGCAGTTGCTTAAGCACATGAAAGAGCACTTTTAATCATGCGTACCTTCTGCATGATGTGCATGCTTGCGTTGGCTGCATTGCCAGCGCAGGCGGAAGTGTTGGTGAAGGTGGATACAACGCTCGGCGCATTTACGCTCAGTCTTGATGAGCAAAAAGCGCCCAAAACCGTGGCTAATTTTCTCCGTTATGTTGATGATGGCAGCTATGTTGGCTCTATATTTCATCGCGTGATCCCGGGGTTCGTAGTACAAGGTGGCGGGTTTGATAAAGACCTTGAACGCCTGCCGGTATATGACACGGTTGATAACGAATCCACCAATGGCTTAAGTAACCGGCGCGCCACAATTGCGATGGCCAGAACCAATGACCCCGATTCGGCTACGCGTCAATTTTACATTAATATCAATGATAACGGCTTTCTAGACGCCACGCCCAACAAGCTTGGCTATACCGTTTTTGGTCATGTAGTTGAAGGCTTTGTCACGGTGCAAAACATTTCATCTCAATCAACCGTGACGATCCCAAGCAAGCGGATGCAAGACGTACCACAACAACCCATTGTGATAAATAGCATCTCTCGAATATCTTCTCAGTAGCTGACAGACAGGCTTGCGATCATGTTATCTAATCTTAAAGGGGCGCTTGCGCCCTATGCCGACCGCCGACTCCTTTACGTGTTCTTGATGGGCTGTTGTAGCGGCTTTCCTTGGGTGTTAATCGGCTCCAACTTAAACGGCTGGCTCGCGGATGAAGGGCTCTCTCGCACCGCTATTGGTCTATTCGGCTCGGTGTTTGTGCTGTATGCGGTGAACTTTCTCTGGGCGCCTTTGATCGATAGACTCAAAGTGCCCATGCTTAATGAGCGCTTCGGACAGCGCCGCAGTTGGATATTGCTCACCCAAGCGCTGATTCTGATCGCAACCTTAGCCTTATCTCAACTTAATTTACACGGCTTGACGGCCATCGATCCTTGGGTGACTACTGTGGTGCTTTCATCGCTGATTTTTGCGATTGCACTAGCCTCTGCCACCCAAGATGTCGCCATTGATGCCTTTCGCATTGATAATTTTGCTGAGCATGAAACCGATAAATTCCCACTTGCTTCAGCCATGTCGGTCATAGGATGGTGGACGGGGTATTCAGTGCCCGGTTACATCGGTTTTATCAACGCTGACGCCATCGGTTGGAATCAAGTGTATGTGATTATGGCAGGTTTCGTAGGCTTAATGTTACTGGCAACCTTGTACGTAAAGGAGCCTGCCAGTGACCGCGACCAACGCCAAGATGCCGCGACCCGTTACTATCTAGGGAAAGGATACAGCAGTGCACGCACTTGGTTAGCAGTGACTGTGTTTGAACCTTTTGCCGAGTTTTTCCGCCGCAACGGTGTAAAAGTTGCGTTAGCCATTCTGTTGTTTGTTTTTCTCTTTAAGATTGGCGAGGCCTTTTTGGGCCGCATGTCGATTGTCTTTTACAAAGATGTTGGCTTCAGCAATGAGCAAATTGGCTACTATTCCAAACTCATTGGTTGGGGGCTGACGGTGGTGTACACCTTAATCGGTAGCTACATTAACTTGCGCTTTGGGGTGATCAAAGGCCTGTTTATTGGCGGTGTAGCTATGGCCTCCAGTAATTTGATGTTTGCTTGGCTTGCCGTGGTGGGGCCAGACGAGCACCTGCTGCTAGGCGCGATACTGGTGGATAACTTCACCTCGGCTTTCGCCACTATTGCCTTTGTATCTTTCTTGACCTTCTTAACTGGGCGAGCTTTTTCCGCCACTCAATACGCACTGCTTGCATCCTTGGGTAACCTTGGCCGCACCTCTCTTGCATCGTTCAGCGGTATGATGGTGGACTGGCTAGACAGCTGGTCAACATTTTTCGTAATAACCTCATTAATGGTGATCCCAGGTCTAGTCATGCTGATCTATATTGGTAGACATTTTAGAAAACAATCATCGCATCATGACGCCTCTTCTGGACAATGCCTAAAAACCCGGCAGGACTAGCTTTCAACCATCACAGCGGAGTGCAAAAAATTGCGCTCTGCACCCCATTAATTTGTAATTAAGATCACATAAAAATGACATGTAATCGGATACATGCCATCTTCAGTCACATCTATAATTCTTGTCTACATTTGTTACATTCTATGCAGTGAACTTAATCAATATACTGCCTCCATTGAATTCAACGGTTACACACTTAAGCAGAGGCAGTCACCATGAAAAAGTCCCTACTCGCACTTGCCGTCATGGCAGCTAGCGCGGCACCTATCGCCAACGCAGCTGATTACTCAGACGATATCTATAAAAACGATCATAAATGGCTTCAGTTTAACGCCATGTATGCCATCAACGAGAAACCTCAGTTCGGTACTGACACCGATAAGGATCATAATTACCTCGAGATGGAATTTGGCGGCCGTAAGGGCGTGGTTGATCTCTATGGCTATGTGGACATCTTCGATCTTGCCGAAAGCGATAGCGACAACAACAATAAAAAAGGCGCGCCTAAAGCCTTTATGAAGCTAGCACCACGCTTCTCAATTGACGGCATCACCGGACAAGACTTGTCGTTTGGCCCTGTACAAGAAGTCTACTTTTCAACTCTGTTTAACTGGGGTGGTGGCGATAGTGACACTAACAACTCGTTCTGGGGTGTCGGTGCCGATGTTGAACTGCCTTGGTTTGGCAAAGTAGGCATGAACCTTTACGGTTTGTATGACATCAACAAAAAAGATTGGAACGGTTACCAATTCTCGACCAACTGGTTTAAGCCTTTCCACTTCTTTGACAATGGTAGCTTCCTGTCTTATCAAGGCTATATCGATTACCAGTTCGGTGCCGATGACACTTTCAAAGGCAACAGCCAAGCGACCCACGGCGGCGCGATGTTTAACGGCCTATATTGGCACTCAGACAACTACGCCCTCGGTTATGGCCTTAAAGCCTATAACGATGTCTACTTGATTGAAGATGGTGGCACAACGGAAAGCTCAGGTATTTCCCACTACCTAAGCGCCACCTACAAGTTCTAACTGACTGCGCCGGCCTCTCGGCCGGCGCTTTTTTTCTCCCCAACTTGTTTCTCTGTCTTGCTCCTGCCTCGTGATAAACTATGCACTTTTAACCGCTCTGAGCTTGTCATGAACATAACTTTTATCGGTGCAGGCGCAATTGGTACTTTGTGGGCAACCCAATTAGTGCAAGCCGGTCATCGCGTGCAGGTGATCACCCGCAAAGGCACGGAAGTGTGTCGGCAATTGGTACTCGACAGCCATACCGTAACGGTCCCCGCTAACCAGCCACAAGCCATTACCGATTGCGATCTATTAATGGTGTGTACCAAGGCTTATGACGTCATGCATGCCTTGCAACCTCTCATCGAGCAGCTTCATCCCGATACAATCATCGTCTTAATGCACAATGGGATGGGACCGCATGCGCAAATCAACACGCTAGTGAGCCCGTCGCAACCTTTATTGCTCGCCACCACGTCACACGGCGTCTTTAGCCCCTCTCAAGGGAGCTATCAGCATACCGGCCACGGAGAGACTTACATCGGCGCGGCAAATCAGGCAGGTCAGCAGTGTGCCTTTGTCGCCGAAGTGTTAGATCATGCCTTATCGCCAGTGCACTGGCACGAAGCGATTATCCATCAGCTATGGCATAAGCTGGCGGTTAATTGTGTGATCAATCCACTCACCGCGATTCATCAAGTGAATAACGGAGCATTGTTATCTGCCGACTACCAAGACACCATCCAGTTACTTTGCCAAGAACTTGCCCGTGTAATGCAGGCTGACGGAATCGCTACCCATGCCGAACAGCTAAAAACACAAGCACTGACAGTGGCACGCGCCACCGCAAATAACTACTCATCAATGAATCGCGACTGCTATCATGGCAGAAAGACAGAGCTTGAACAGATCACAGGCTATTTACTGGCTCGAGCGGCACATCATCAGATTAAGGTGCCTACTCATCAGGCGCTGTATGATGCCGTAAAGCAACGTGAGGTACAAAAAGGATAATCATGAAACCGATTAACGTCTTAGTATGCGTGGCACCCGGCAGCGAGGAAATGGAAACCGTCACCGCCATTGATGTGATGAAGCGGGCTGGTTTTTGTGTCACCGTTGCCAGCGCCGACCCTGAAGGTTCACTCACTTTGACCTGTTCTCGTGGCGTACAATTAGTGTGCGATGCACCTTTGGCGAGTGTGGCCGACCAGCCGTTTGATTGCGTCATTTTACCCGGGGGCATTGACGGGGCGCAGTGTTTAGGCGATAGCGCGATCGTGACAGAAATTATCAAACAACAGCAAAGTGACCATGCATGGGTCGCGGCTATCTGCGCGGCTCCCGCGCTTGTCTTGCAGCGCCACCAGCTTTACCCCACCTCTCATATCAGTTGCCACCCCAGTGTCAGCGATCAGATCCCAGAGCAATGGCGCAGTCGTCGCCGTGTGATGACTGATTATGATCACAAGTTGATCACCAGCCAAGGCCCGGGCTCTGCGCTCGAATTTGCCATTGAGATTGTTCACGTCTTGGCAGGGAAAGCTCTGGCTTGGCAGGTTGCCGAACCTATGGTCCCCCTCCCAAACTTGCAGTACGAGAAAAAATTCGCCGAATAAAAAACAGGCAGCGAGGCTGCCTGTTTTTCTTTGCTTAAATCGAGCTTTTTTCGCGATTAGCCGCGATAGACTTTGACATTTTCAAAGCCCATATCTTTTAGATACAGCGCTTGAAGGCGGCTCATCACACCACGCTCACAGTACAGCAAGTAGGTTTTGCTTTGGTCTAGGTCGCCAAAGCGGGTCGCTAATTTAAAGAAAGGAATATGAACAACGTCAGTGCCGTCGATGTTCAGTGGCTTTTCCTCTTCGTCATCACTGCTGCGAATATCAATGACAATCGCGCCTTGCTCGGCCTCGTTAACCAGTTCAACCTCGGGGACCTTTTCCTGACTGAGTTTCTCGATATCGCGAATATCCATCACCGAGGCATTGTTAACCACTTGCTCCAGTAACGCGAAGTCAAATTTCGCTTCCTCGGCCTCAAGTTTGGCTTTCTCGGCTTTAATCGTCGGGCTTTTTGAAATCACACCACAGAATTCAGGCATGGTTTTAGCGAAGTCTTCAGTGCCGATTTTACGGGCTGTCTGGATTATGTCTTCTTTATCCCAGTTGATCAGCGGACGCAAGATTAACGTGTCCGTCACGTTATCAATCATACGTAAATTGGTCAGGGTTTGGCTCGATACTTGTCCCAATGCTTCGCCGGTGACCAGAGCTTGAATACCGAAACGCTCGGCAACCATGCTCGCCGTACGCATAAACATCCGCTTTAGCACGACTCCCATCTGACCATCATCGATGTTTTCGAGGATACTGGCGACAACCGGCTCAAAGTCGATAGAAATAAATTTCACTTTCGCCGACGAGCCAAACTTGTTCCACAAGAAGTGCGATACCTGCTGCACACCCGTTTCATGGGTTTTGCCGCCTAAGTTGAAGAAGCAATAATGAACCTTGCTACCGCGCTTAATATGCAGGTAGCTAGACACCCCTGAGTCGAATCCTCCGGAGATCAGGCTCAGCACATCTTCTTGCGTGCCGAGAGGGAAGCCACCCAAGCCGGTGTGCCGGTGCTTCACCAAGTTCAGCTTATCGTGGTCCACTTCCATCATTACGGTGACATCAGGCTTTTTCAGCTGTACGCTGGCGCTCGGAACGGCTTGGTTTAATCCTCCCCCCACGTAGCGTTCCACATCAATCGAGGTAAAGTCATGCTTTCCGCGGCGTTTAGCGCGCACGCAAAAGGTTTTGCCTTCGATTTGATGACGAACGCCCGCAAGGGTGAGCTCATAGATATGGTGTAAATCATTAAATAATGTTTGCTCAACCTCAAGCACCGTCTGCACGCCAGGTGTGTTGGTTAACACATCCAGTACAAGCTGACGCTCGTTTGGTTGTTTTAACGTCACCTCAATGTGATCCCTACGGTTATATACTGCCGTATTATCTGTCCGGCGCTTTAAAATATTACGAATATTGCATTCGAGGATTTTTGTAAAACGCTTTCTGACAGACTCACTTTTGACGATCACCTCAGGGTGTATTTTAACGATAAACTTCATAACCGGTTCGATACAGCTGGAAACAAGGTCGCGGATTATACAATAACCACGCCCTAGCTGAAACCGGGCATTGTTGTGTCTGAGCAAAAGTGAAAAATCTGACCGTAATAAACGTTTTTAATCAGTCCATTACGGTCAGAATCCAGCTGAATCTGGCTTATGGGGTAGGTGCAGCCGCGTTGTCGGCCGATATTTCATCCGAGAAACTGGGTTTTCCTTGGATCACAGCAATTTCCACACGGCGATTGGCCGCGCGGTTATCTGGCGAGTTATTCGGCGCTCGCGGCTGAGTATCCGCCAGCCCTTCCACTTTCATACGCAAGTGGTTGAAGCCGGGCACCTCTTCCATTTCTTGTGCCACCGATACCGCACGCTGCGCGGATAAATCCCAGTTGGAGCGGTATAGCTCCGATTCCAAAGGTGTGCTGTCCGTGTGGCCTGACACTTTGATTTCACCGGGCACATCTTTCACCAGTTCCGCAATTTGACGTACCATGGGGCGGAATTTGGGTTGCAAAAAGGCTGAGTTCTGCGGAAACGCGCCTTTCTCACGAATACGGATCACCAGTTGTTGACCCAAGTTTTCAACTTCAACGGCCCCTTCTTCGATTTCACGTTCTAGCGCCTGCACAATCATTTTTTGCAACTGTTCCATTTGCTGCTGACTTTGTTGCTGCTCCAGTTGAGAAGCAACCTGTGCACTGGTGCCTCCCTCCATATCCGACGCAGTGCGTTGTGAGCCTCCTGAACGGTCCGACTCCCCTTCTTGGAAATTGAGTGTTCGTTGGGTCATATCGATGGTTTGCTGCATGATCACTTCAATAGGAGTCGGCTCTGGTCGCCCGGGACGGAACTCTTGCGCAATCACACTGGTGCCTTTGGGAATGTCTTTGACTTCCAAAACATTTTGTACCCCGAAGGCAAACTTCATCGACCCTGCTATCTGCTTAAACTTCAAAACGTCCATCTCAGAAAAGGACAGCAAAAGTACGAAAAAGCACATCAGCAGTGACATCAGGTCAGCGAACGTCCCCATCCACGGCGGCAAGCCGGGCGGTGGACATTTGCATTCCTCTTCTTCTTGTTGTGCCATCTAGACTCCTTACCCACGGATCACTGGCGTGAGCGGCCAATGCTTAATTATCAACATCCACTTCACGTTTGCTCTCGTTGAGGTAGTTTTTCAAAAATCCGTCGATAACACGTGGGTTTTGCCCATCCTGAATGGCCAATAAGCCATCCATAATTAAGCGCCGATTCAGTTTTTCTTGCCCTTTACGCAACGCGAGCTTGTTAGCGATAGGTGTTGCGACCATGTTGGCGAGCATGGCGCCGTACATAGTGGTCAACAAGGCCACGGCCATCGCAGGACCTATGGCTTTCGGGTCATCCATATTAGAGAGCATCGCCACCAGACCAATCAAGGTCCCGATCATCCCCATTGCCGGAGCAACATCGGCTAACGCCGCGTAAAAACTGATCCCGTGGTCATGCCGCTCTTCGGTTAGGTTGATGTCTTTTTGCAAAGTGGCCCGCACCACATCCGCATCATGCCCATCCACCAGCAAATCAACCCCTTTTTGCATAAACGAGTTACTAACTTCCATCTCTTCCAACGCCAAAAAGCCGCCTTTACGGGCGGCATCTGCCATTTCAATAATCTTTGCAATCAAGTCTTCCGGGTCATCCGACTTAAACATGAACGCCTTGCCTGCAATCTTAAAGCAAGCAAAGAACTGCCCCATGGTGTATTTGGTCAACACCACGAAAAGACTGCCCCCGATAACAATCAGTACGGACGGCACGTCGAAATACATGTTCATGGTGCCGCCCAACAGCATGGCCATAATGACGAATGCGAACGAGCCTATAATGCCGATGAGCGTCGCTATATCCACGTCAGTCTCCCTTAGATTACATCGGTTCGTTATTATTTGTTTTTGTTGTCTTTGGTTGTATCGGCAACCAATCCTATAGGTTTAGCGCAAATCCGCAAATACCAACAAGCAGAATGCGTGATTTACAAAGCGGCGTTTGGGACACAAAAATCGTCTGATGAATTTGACCCCCTGTCAGCACTGGGTTAACGTCTGCCCCTCCTTCTCTAATTTTATTGCATCATGGCTGTGAAGAAACCAGAAAATATGACCTTTGAGGACACCCTCAAAGAGTTGGATGCGATCGTCGGCGCTTTAGAGACTGGCGATCTCGCCCTTGATACGGCAATGAAGCGCTTTGAGCGTGGTATTGCGCTTGCGCGCCAAGGACAAAAAACCTTAGCAGATGCCGAACAGCGCGTTGAGATTCTGCTTTCTCAAGATGATGACGCGCCACTGACTGAATTTTCGCACGACGACAATGACTGATTCCGTTGTACAGCTCGCGCTGCGGGAGACTCAACACCGCAGCAACCAACAGCTATCGCGTTGGCTAGACACACTCTCTCACCAAGATTTACCGCTTATTAAAGCAATGCGCCACGGCTTACTGCTCGGTGGCAAACGCGTTCGTCCTTTCTTGACCTATGCTACCGGACAATTGTTTGGCGTGCCTATCACTGACTTGGACACGCCCGCTGTGGCGGTAGAGTGCATTCACGCGTACTCTCTGATCCACGATGATTTGCCCGCCATGGATGATGATAGTCTGCGACGAGGTCAACCTACCTGCCATATCGAGTTTGATGAAGCGACCGCCATTCTCGCCGGGGATGCCTTGCAAACTTTGGCGTTTACGGTGTTATCCGAAGGGTCACTCAATCCAAACGCTGAGTCTTACCGTATCGACATGATCAGAACGCTTGCAAACGCCAGTGGCGCCAGTGGAATGTGCCTGGGTCAAGCGCTCGATCTCGCTGCTGAGGGCCAACACGTCGGGTTAGAGGCGTTAAAACAAATCCACCGTAACAAAACGGGGGCATTAATTCGAGGCGCGGTAAGACTGGGGGCTTATGCCGCCGGCGAGAAAGGGGTAATACACCTTGACGAGCTAGATACCTTTGCCAACGCCATTGGCCTCGCGTTTCAAGTGCAAGATGACATTTTAGATATCACAAGCGATACCCAAACATTGGGGAAACCGCAGGGATCGGACATGAGCGCGGATAAAAGCACCTACCCTGCGCTACTCGGTTTACAGGGCGCGCAAGAAAAAGCACAGCAACTTTACCAAGAAGCACTACACGCGCTGCATGCGATCCCCTACAATACCGAACAACTGGAAGTTTTTGCCCGATATATCATCGAGCGCAACAACTAGCATTACCAATAAAAGCGCCGAACCACTATGACACTGGATATATCAAAGTACCCTACACTCGCGTTGGCTGATACGCCGGAAGAGTTACGCACCATTCCGCGTGATCACCTTCCTGAACTGTGTGATGAGCTGCGTACCTACTTACTTAATACGGTCAGCCACTCAAGTGGTCATTTTGCGTCTGGACTTGGCACTGTCGAGCTGACTGTCGCACTCCACTATGTCTATAACACCCCTTTTGATCACCTTGTTTGGGATGTCGGTCACCAAGCCTACCCACATAAAATTTTGACGGGTCGGCGCGAAAAAATGCCGACGATTCGCAAAAAGGGCGGATTGCATCCCTTCCCGTGGCGCGATGAAAGCCCCTACGATGTGTTGTCTGTAGGCCACTCCTCCACATCAATTAGCGCCGCATTGGGAATGGCTATTTGTGCCGAAAAAGAAGGGAAAAACCGCAAAGTCGTTAGTGTGATTGGAGACGGAGCCATCACCGCAGGGATGGCATTTGAGGCGATGAACCATGCTGGGGACGTGAAACCCGACATGCTGGTGATCCTCAACGACAACGAAATGTCGATTTCAGAGAATGTTGGTGCCCTCAACAATCATCTGGCGCAGCTTCTTTCTGGTAATTTGTATACCACCATCCGAGAAGGGGGCAAAAAAGTCCTCTCGGGCGCACCACCAATTAAAGAGCTGGTCCGTCGCGCTGAAGAGCACCTCAAGGGGATGGTTGTGCCGGGGACCATGTTTGAGGAGCTCGGCTTTAACTATATCGGCCCAATCGATGGTCATGACGTGGAAGAGCTGGTTAAAACGCTAAAGAACATGCGTAACCTGAAAGGGCCGCAGTTCTTGCACGTGATGACGAAAAAAGGCAAAGGCTACGCGCCTGCGGAGAAAGATCCGATTGGTTATCACGCCGTTCCTAAATTCGATCCAAGCGTACATACCCTACCGAAATCAAAACCGGCCAGCCCGACATTTTCCAATGTCTTTGGTGACTGGTTGTGTGATATGGCCGAGCAAGACGACAAACTGCTAGCCATTACCCCGGCGATGCGCGAAGGCTCTGGTATGGTGCGCTTTTCCAAGGCGCATCCTGACAAATACTTCGATGTTGCGATTGCCGAACAACATGCCGTCACTCTAGCGGCAGGTATGGCGATTGGTGAGTACAACCCTGTGGTGGCTATCTACTCCACCTTCTTACAGCGTGCGTACGATCAGCTGATCCATGATGTCGCCATTATGAACTTGCCGGTATTATTCGCGATCGACCGCGGTGGCATCGTGGGCGCCGACGGCCAAACGCACCAAGGGGCATTTGATTTAAGCTACCTAAGATGCATCCCGAATCTAGTGGTGATGACGCCAAGCGACGAGAACGAATGCCGTCAAATGCTCTATACCGGTCATATTCATCAGGGCCCGGCCGCGGTTCGCTACCCGCGCGGGGGAGGCATGGGCGTTGATATTGAACGCGATATGCATGCACTCCCTATCGGTAAAGGCGTGCAAAAACGCCAAGGTAAGCGCGTTGCGCTACTTAACTTTGGTACTCTGCTGCCCGGCGCCCTCGCGGCAGCAGAAGCGCTTGATGCAACCGTGGTAGATATGCGCTTTGCCAAACCTCTGGATACCGATTTAGTGGCAGAAATGGCGAAAACGCATGATTGCCTCGTCACTATTGAAGAAAACGCCACCGCTGGCGGAGCGGGAACCGGTGTGATTGAAAGCTTGATGACGCAAGGTGTCATCAAGCCGGTATTGCAAATTGGCTTGCCCGATCGCTTTATTCCACAAGGCACTCAACAAGAATTGCATGCTGAACTGCAATTAGATGGTGAGGGGATCGAAGCGCAAGTACGTGCTTACCTCGATAAAATAGGCCTGTCTTTATAAGACGGAACATTTAGACTAAAAAAGCCCGCGATACTAAGCGGGCTTTTTGATCCGTGATTACGCCATAATCTGGCGATGATGACGATTACTTGGTGCCGAAGATTTTATCGCCGGCATCACCTAGGCCAGGGACGATGTAGCCTTTGTCATTCAGCTTTTCATCGATAGCAGCAGTATAGAGCTCGACATCCGGATGCGCTTTTTTCAAAGCTTCAATACCCTCAGGAGCAGAGACTAACACCAATACTTTGATGTGCTGACAACCTTGCTCTTTGAGCAAATCGATAGTGGCAATCATCGAACCACCCGTTGCCAGCATAGGATCGACCACCAGCGCCATGCGCTCGTCGATATTGCTCGCCAACTTGTGGAAATACGGTACAGGCTCTAGCGTTTCTTCATCACGGTAAATGCCGACCACACTGATACGGGCACTTGGTACATGCTCTAGCACACCGTCCATCATACCGAGCCCTGCACGCAAAATAGGCACCACGGTGACTTTTTTACCTTTGATTTGATCAACGCTGACTGGGCCGTCCCAACCTTCGATGGTCACTTTTTCTGTTTCGAAGTCTGAAGTGGCTTCGTATGTCAGTAGGCTACCCACTTCAGTGGCA
This sequence comes from Salinivibrio sp. PR932, assembly GCF_001996125.1. Lineage (NCBI taxonomy): Bacteria > Pseudomonadati > Pseudomonadota > Gammaproteobacteria > Vibrionales > Vibrionaceae > Salinivibrio > Salinivibrio sp. PR932. The sequence goes on from NZ_MUFM01000006.1 coordinate 114,739, forward strand.
AGCTCACGAAATCGCTTAGTGCTAATATCCCGCTCACGCATCAATCCAATTTTATGCTTCACTAACGGGTGCCCGACTTCCACGACCTTCATCTTAGACTCCTTACAAAAAACAAATTCTCGGTAGTATACACGAAAGGGTTTTGCTAGCGTAGATCAAAGGCTTGACATCTCGCTTATTTCCTCATCAAACAGCTGACGCAAACGTTTTCCTTTCTAATTATCTACTGATAGAATAGCGCCGACTTTTGACTTCCAACTCCGGCGAGGAATTGCAGTGAGCGGTAAACAATCATCTCTTAGCTACAAGGATGCAGGTGTCGATATTGATGCGGGTAACGCCCTAGTCGACCGTATCAAAGGCGTCGTCAAACAAACTCACCGTCCTGAAGTAATGGGCGGCTTGGGTGGGTTTGGTGCCCTGTGTCAGTTACCGACCAAGTATAAAGAACCCGTGCTGGTTTCCGGCACTGATGGGGTAGGAACCAAATTACGTTTAGCGCTTGATGCCAATAAGCACGATACGATCGGCATTGATTTGGTCGCTATGTGTGTGAACGATCTGATTGTTCAAGGGGCTGAACCACTCTTTTTCCTCGACTACTACGCGACCGGAAAATTAGATGTCGAGACAGCGGCCGATGTGGTCACAGGGATTGCGCATGGATGCCAACAAGCCGGTTGTGCCCTGATCGGTGGCGAAACCGCTGAAATGCCGGGCATGTACTCAGGGGATGATTATGATGTCGCTGGGTTTTGTGTCGGGGTCGCGGAAAAATCCGCATTAATTGATGGCAGTAAGGTCGGTGAAGGCGATGCTCTGATTGGTCTGGCTTCTAGCGGTCCTCACTCAAACGGCTACTCTCTGATCCGTAAGATCTTGGAAGTTAGCGAGGCTGATTTAACCATGCCACTCGAAGGCAAACCTTTGGTTGAGCACTTGCTAGCACCGACTCGCATCTACGTGAAGTCAGTACTCACTTTACTTGAGCAATACCCTGCCCACGCCATTTCTCATATCACCGGTGGCGGCTTCTGGGAAAACATTCCCCGCGTATTGCCTCAAGGTACAAAAGCCGTTATTGATAGAAATAGCTGGCAATGGCCAGCCATTTTTAACTGGTTGCAGGCACAAGGCAATGTCAGTGACTATGAAATGCTGCGCACCTTTAACTGTGGCGTCGGCTTAGTCATCGCGCTACCACAAGCACATGCCGAACAAGCGATTGCACTGCTTAATGAGTCAGGGGAAACCGCTTGGCAGTTGGGCCATATTGCAACAAGTGCTGACGGCGAAGCGCAAGTGGAGTTGGTGTAATGACAAAACGCATCGTGGTGTTGATCTCGGGAAGTGGCAGTAATCTTCAGGCCTTAATCGATAAGTGCCCGCAAAACGCAAAAATTGTTGGCGTGATTGCAAACAAGCCAGATGCCTACGGCCTAACCCGCGCGGATAATGCTGGGATCGAGACTCGCGTGCTCGAAAACTCGCGCTATGACACTCGCGACGCTTACGATCATGCGTTGGCAACCGCCATTGATGCGTTCGCTCCTGACTTGGTCGTTCTCGCCGGCTTTATGCGTATACTCACCCCAGCCTTTGTCGAGCACTACCAAGGACGAATGCTGAATATTCATCCGTCGTTGCTCCCCAAATACACGGGCTTACATACCCACCAGCGCGCGATTGAGGCGGGTGATACCGAGCATGGCACCTCAGTGCATTTTGTCACAGAAGAACTGGATGGTGGCCCGGTGATTTTACAAGCACGTGTCCCCATCTTTGCAGACGACGACGCCAATACCGTTGCCGCCCGGGTGCAACAACAAGAGCACCAGATTTATCCTTTGGTTGTTCGCTGGTTTGTCGAAGAGCGCTTACGCATGGAAGCTGGCCAAGCTTGGCTCGACGGCGCGCCGTTGGGCCCTGCTGGCTATGCCGCTGATGAATATGACGACCTAAAAGCCTAGTGTGATTCGCCCTGATCAAAAAAGGCGCCTGATGGCGCCTTTTCTATGCTGGCAAAACCGCAATCAGGTCGTTGCATACTGATCTTGATTGGTGCAATACACTTCACCAAAATGGAAGACGCAGTACTCCCCTTCTGCCATTTTGTGCCAGTTTTCATTATTGGTTAGCGGCTGAGTCGCGATCACAGTGACGACATCATTGGGCGTAGTCTCCTCATGAAAATCAACCGTCATTTCCTGATCGATCAAGCTCGCTTTACCAAACGGGGCCCGCCGTGTAATCCAGTGCAAGTTATTACTGCAATACGCCATCACATAGTCACCATCGCTAAACAGCATGTTGTACACTCCAAGTGCACGTAACCGATCGCAACGCGAGGCGATAAAGTCGAACACCTCACACATGTTATCGGGTTGCTGTGGGTAGTGCTTGTATAGCTCATTGAGCAGCCAACAGAAGGCTTTTTCGCTGTCGGTTTCTCCCACAGGCTTAAAGTGGCCCGTTTCTAAGCTTTCAAACCCAGATAGCTGACCATTGTGGGCAAACGTCCAATAACGTCCCCAAATTTCGCGAGTAAAAGGATGCGTGTTTTCAAGGCTGACGCCACCTCGATTAGCCTGACGAATATGACTGACTACCGCACAGCTTTTGATCGGATAACTGGTTACCAGCTCAGCCACTTTAGATTGGCAGCTTGGGGCGGGATCTTTAAAAGTGCGAAACCCTTTCCCTTCGTAAAAGGTAATGCCCCAGCCATCTCGATGCGGTCCTGTTTTTCCACCGCGCTGAATAAGCCCAGTAAAACTAAAACAGATATCCGTCGGCACATTGGCACTCATGCCAAGCAGTTCACACATTCTTTCATCTACCTCCGAGCATTATGCCGCCATTTCCTTTTCCACCAGCTGGATAAGGATATGGATAATCTTAATATGAACTTCTTGAATACGATCTGCATAGCCAAAATGAGGGACACGAATTTCGATATCCGCAAGACCAGCCATTTTGCCGCCGTCTTTTCCAGTCAGCATGATGGACTTCATGCCTTTCGCTTTCGCCGCATCGATCGCGTTAAGAATGTTGCCTGAGTTTCCTGAGGTAGACAGACCAAAGAGGACGTCGCCTTTCATGCCGACGGCTTCAACATAGCGTGAAAAAACAAACTCATAGCCAAAGTCGTTGGAAACACAAGAAAGGTGGCTTGGATCAGAAATCGCAATCGCAGGATATCCCGGACGGTTTTCACGATAACGGCCCGTTAACTCCTCGGCAAAATGCATGGCATCACAGTGCGAGCCACCGTTCCCACACGAAAGCACCTTGCCACCCGCTTTGAAGCTATCGGCCAATAGCTTGGCAGCTTCTTCAATTTGTTGAATGTTTTTGTCGTCACTTAAAAAGGCATTCAGAACAGTAGCGGCTTCCGACAGCTCACCGCGAATAATATCTTGGTACATGGCATGTTCCCATCGTTGAAAAAGGCCAGGCTCTCACTCTGTGCACCGGGGGGGTGAGAGCGGATTTAAGGTCAGTGTAACCGTATCGTTTTGTGCCTGTCGACTGCCGCTTGCGTGTTGGTCTCGAGCTAGGTCACGTTTGTTCAAATGGCAACCTATCTTTCCAACTTTGGCGAAGAATGATTGATGATTTTCTCACCTTGCAAGCCACATCACACCGTATCAATTTACAAATATTTAAATTTTTGCTTACATTAAGTGGTACGACCTCTTACCTCACTTGAGGGGAGGCTAACTAAACCGAAGGAGATGACGTGATGGCGACAGGGTTATTTATCGCTGCCATGCTAATTGTGGCAGGCGTACTCGCATACCATCGTGCCAATTTGCTGGTTTCAACAGCTGTATTGGCTGCGGGACTAGTAGTAGGGACTTTACTGGGTAGTGTCGGACAGATCACTTGGCTGATCTTTGCCGTAATCGCACTGCCACTTAATATCGCGACATTCCGTCGCAACTGGATCAGTAAGCCAGCGTTTAAAGCGTTTAAATCTGTGATGCCAGAAATGTCAGCCACAGAAAAAGAAGCTATCGACGCAGGCACAGTATGGTGGGAAGCCGATCTTTTCCGTGGCACGCCTGACTGGAACAAATTGCATGATATCCCAGCACCACGTTTAAGTGCCGAGGAGCAGGCGTTCTTGGATGGTCCTGTGAATGAAGTCTGCCGTATGGTTGATGACTATCAAGTCACCCACGAGCTAGCAGATTTACCACCAGAGGTATGGCAATACCTGAAGGACAACAAGTTCTTCGCCATGATCATCAAAAAACAATATGGTGGCCTCGAGTTCTCCGCTTACGCCCAGTCTTTGGTGTTACAAAAACTGTCTGGCGTGTCAGGCGTACTGTCATCTACGGTCGGGGTCCCTAACTCCCTCGGTCCGGGTGAGCTGTTGCAGCACTACGGCACCAAAGAGCAAAAAGACCACTACTTACCGCGCCTTGCTGAGGGTAAAGAAATTCCATGCTTTGCCTTAACCAGCCCAGAGGCAGGCTCCGATGCGGGCTCGATCCCTGACTACGGAGTAGTCACAAAAGGGATGTGGGAAGGCAAAGAAGTGCTGGGGATGAAAATCACCTGGAACAAACGCTACATCACCCTAGCCCCTGTCGCTACCGTACTCGGTCTCGCGTTTAAACTTCGCGATCCTGACCATCTACTTGGTGATCAAGATGAGCTCGGTATTACCTGTGCACTGATCCCGACCGATTTAGAAGGTGTCGATATCGGCCGTCGTCACTTCCCTCTGAACGTTCCATTCCAAAATGGACCGACACAGGGACATGACGTCTTCGTTCCAATGGACTTTATCATTGGTGGCCAGAAAATGGCGGGCCAAGGTTGGCGTATGCTGATGGAATGTCTGTCGATTGGTCGCGGTATCACCCTGCCATCGAACACCACAGGCGGCCTGAAGTCAGCAGCCTTGGCAACCGGTGCTTATGCGCGTATTCGTCGTCAGTTCAAATTGCCGATCGGTAAAATGGAAGGGATTGAAGAGCCTCTAGCGCGTATCGCAGGCAATGCTTACGTGATGGACGCCGCCAGTGCCCTGACCGTGACCGGGATTGACTTGGGAGAAAAACCGTCGGTGATCTCCGCCATCGTCAAATATCACTGTACGCATCGTAGTCAACAAGGTGTGATTGATGCGATGGATGTTGTGGGCGGTAAAGGTATCTGCCTTGGTCCTAAAAACTTCTTAGGACGCAACTATCAAGGCTCACCCATCGCAATAACCGTTGAAGGTGCGAACATTTTGACGCGTTCGATGATCATCTTCGGTCAAGGGGCGATCCGCTGTCATCCATTTGTCTTGGATGAAATTCGTGCCAGCGAAGATACCGATTCACAACGTGCATTAAGTGCCTTTGATCGCGCACTGTTTGGTCACGTTGGCTTTGTGATGAGTAACCTTGCTCGCACATTGTGGCTGGGCCTGACCGATGGCCGCTTCTCGAAAACACCACGTAAAGACGAAACACGCCGTTACTACCAGCAAATGAACCGCTACAGTGCGGCATTAGCGCTGCTGGCTGACGTTTCAATGGCGGTTCTCGGGGGTAATTTGAAGCGTAAAGAGCGTCTGTCTGCGCGTCTGGGTGATGTGCTTAGTCAGCTTTATCTTGCCTCTGCAACCATGAAACGTTACGCCGATGAGGGCTATCAGAAAGACGATCTGCCATTGGTTCATTGGGGTATGCAAGATGCCATGTACCAAACTGAGCAAGCGCTGGATGAGTTCCTTGCCAACTTCCCAAATCGTATGATTGCAGGATTGGTACGTGCCCTCGTGTTCCCATTAGGTAAAGGTCGCCGCAAACCAAGTGATCGCTTAGACGGAAAGCTTGCGGTGATTTTGCAATCGCCAAGTGCAACACGTGATCGCATTGGCCGAGGACAATTCTTCGAGCCTGGTAACGCCATTGGGAATATCGAAAAAGCGCTTCACGACATTCTCACTGCAGAGCCGATTCACAAAAAAGTTTGTGACGGTATCGGCGAGAAACTGCCATTTATGTTCTTAGATCAAGTGGCACAGAAAGGTCTGGATGCGGGCGTGATCAGCGAACAAGAAGCACAGCTGCTCCGTGACGCCGAAGTGGGTCGACTAGAAACCATCAATGTTGACGACTTCGATCCTGCAGAGCTTCCTGCTGCATCGACCAAAGTGGGAAAGATGCATGATGCAGCTTAATGATTCTCGTTAAGCTGCCCAAATAAAAAGAGAAGGCAATTGCCTTCTCTTTTTTTATTCTTTACTTCCCTTTTTTATTCTTTATCCGGTTTATCCATGTCCAACTCATCGCCCATTTCTTCGTGCGTGTCTTCATCGGGTGGCGGCGCTTCCAATTCTTGAGCTGCTTCAGCGAGCTTACGGGCTTTGCGCTTTTTCAGCACAAACCAAACCGCCGCCACGAGCAGAACAATCAATAGATTCCCTACACCGATAATCAGCAAAGATGTCGTGCGGGCCTTTTCTTTCTCTCGCTCACGGCGCCGCTCTTCTGCTGCCGCTTGCAATTCACGCTCACGCGCCAACCGCTCGGCTTCTGCTTGTTCAAGCGCTTCATAATCGGTCACCGCAAACGTCTGCTCAGGTAAACTAAAAACCAGCGGCCGACCTGACAGTAAATCCGTCGCATAAAGCATACTGCTCCATTTGTACTGGCCCGGCGTGGATGCATACGGGATGTCCAATGTCATCGTCATGGATTTATCATCGTTCGATGTTTGGTAAACCGTAGTCTTCCCTTCCGTGTCGATGAATTTGGCATGCACCGATATGCTACCCGGCTCAATACTGGCTTCCTCGGCCTGAATAACCAGCTTGTGTGGCTCATCATCAATTTGACTTTGTTTAAACGTCGCCATCAATGGCGTTGGATACACCAGTACTTCTTGCTCTAAGGTGCGGAAAAAAATGCCATTGCCTGACGTCACTCGCGCTCGGTATTTACCGGGCATCACATTCACCGGCAGTGCGACGGTGAAGATACCATCGTTGGGCTTTTCGTCTAAGCCCGTCCCATCGTCACTAAAATGCCCGAGTGAGCGCGGCTGAGGGCGCTGATCAGGGTTGAGCGATTCAGGATCTTCGACGTACTCGGTAAAGGTGACATTCAAATCAACGCGCTCGATGAAATCGCGCAGGATGAGAGGCTCATCGCCAAGTTTTAATCGCGCCGTGAATTTCACCGTTTCCCCCTGATACAAACGCGGAGGAAGATCATCAACCTGCATACGCAGGTCGCTCAGCACTTTTACTTTGTTATCAGGGCTAACTCGGCCAATCGCTTGCCACGGACCGGGCATGGGATCAGTAATGGAAACGATGTCCATGTCCGATTCTTGGTGCCAGGAAACTTTATCCGGATGTCGCCAAGCGTAGTACTTAGTGCCGTCGGGGCGCACCAGGACCACAGGGACACTGGGGTCTTCTCGGTAAATCACGAACGCGGCACGCTCAATGGTAGGATCAACCCGAAAGCGGTTTTCCAGCAGACGTATTTCTTGCTCATTGGCTTGCGCCAATAATGGGATACAAAGACAGGCAGTCCACCACCGCTTTTTCATGTGCTCTCCTACTGTCGCCAAAGACAGCTACCATTTTGCTCAATAAAATCTAAACGCGCTTCGTGTGCACTTAGTTCATCGGCGGACGCGGGGATAATCTTTAGCGGTTTCTGACGTTTGACCGAACGCGGCGCCATCGGGCTCGCATTGTCCGTGTCAGTTCCTGCGTTAAAAGACAAGCTGGTTTGCCCGCCCGTCATCAGTAAGTAAACGTCGGCTAAGATCTCGGCATCAAGTAATGCCCCGTGCAACGTGCGGCGAGAATTATCAATACCATAGCGCTCACATAAAATATCCAAGTTATTGCGCTTACCTGGGAAGATTTTCTTCGCCATGGCAAGGGTATCGGTAATCGAACAGATCTCGCTCGTCTTTAACGCCACCCCCAGGTTTTTAAACTCGTAGTCCATGAAACCGACGTCAAAGGGTGCATTGTGGGCAATTAGCTCTGCCCCTTCTACAAAGGATACAAATGCCTCATGCACATCGGCGTATGTCGGTTTGTCGGCGAGAAAAGCATCCGTGATACCGTGTACCTCAATGGCTTCAGGATCAATCGCACGTGTCGGTTTAATGTAGGCATGAAAGTGCCGACCGGTTAGCTTACGATTGATAATTTCAACCGCGCCGATTTCGATAATGTTGTGTCCCTGATAATGAGGGCCACCTTCGCGGTTCATACCTGTGGTTTCGGTATCAAGAACAACAAGGCGATCGTAATTCGCTTTCATGGCAATACTTATGTCAAACTTGGCAGATTCTAATATCCGATAGTACCAAAGATGACCAAGCAGGTAGAAATTTTCACAGACGGTTCATGCCTCGGTAACCCAGGTCCCGGTGGTTACGGTGTGGTGATGCGTTATAAACAGCACGAAAAAAACTTGAGCGCCGGTTATACCCTCACAACGAACAACCGTATGGAGCTCATGGCGGCTATCGTCGGACTGAACGCTCTTACCTCTTCATGCGAGGTCGTGCTTACCACAGACAGCCAATACGTACGCCAAGGGATCACACAATGGATCCATAACTGGAAAAAACGTCAGTGGAAAACGGCGGATAAAAAGCCTGTGAAAAACGCTGATTTATGGCAGCAACTCGATGTAGCGGCTGCCAAGCATACGGTGACGTGGAACTGGGTAAAAGGCCACGCTGGTCACCCAGAAAACGAACGCTGTGATGAATTAGCCCGAGAGGCAGCCAATCACCCTACTCTGGTTGATGAAGGGTATCAGCCTCAATAAGCACGTTTTATCCACCGTTTGGCACCACCCCACCTAAAGGCGCAACGGCTTTTTTCAGTTTCCAGCGTGGTTTGATGGGTTTTAACGGGTAGCTGCGTTTACGAGCGATAATAAAGTAGACGCAGCCGACCAGGGGCGTGAATTCAGCAAAGCTGCTTTCTACCCAAGCGTGTCTCGCCTTGGGCTGTTTCGTTGGCCACAAACCAAAGTGCGTTGCAGTGGTCACCTCATAATTCATCACACTTAGCCAATCGCGGATCCTCAGTGGAGAAAACATACGTCCACTCCATGGCAGTCGCTGGCCGCGTCCCCGCAATACACGCTTGATTCCCATCACGCTGGTCGGGTTGACGCCGGATAAAATAAGATATCCATCGTCAATCATCACGCGATCCACCTCACGCAGCAGCCGGTGAGGATCATCGCTATAGTCGAGCTGATGAGCCAGTAAGCACGCATCAAACGATTTTTCGATGAAGGGAAGCGCATAATGCTCTGCGGTTAAGTTGCGCATTGGATTACGTTTATCCACACAGACTTGGTGTTGAATGTTACACTGTTGGCTGACCAGTTCGCAGCTTAGCCCGCCGAGCTTCAGTAAATGGTAGCCAAACAGGTTAGGCAAGCATTCATCTAAACGCGTTTGTAACTGCGCTCGTGTCCAATCCCCATACGCAACTTGGTCCCACGTATAGGGGTAATCATAGTGATAATCGATGCGCGCTGGTTTCATGGTCAAGGCTCATTCTATTGCTGGAGAACCCAATGCTCAGTGTCAAAAGCATACCTGCATTTAACGATAATTACATATGGCTCATTATTAGTGAAGATAACCGTTGTGCGGTGGTCGATCCGGGTGAAGCACATCAAGTTATCGACTACATTCAGGCACATGAGTTGACCTTATCCTGCATTTTAATCACACACCATCACTGGGATCACACCAATGGCATTGAAGATTTAGTACGCTTTGCGCCAAGTGCTGCGGTGATCGGTCCCGATGTAAAGCCTATCCCTCGGCTTACGATGGCAGTGAAAGACGGTGACCAGATCGATGTGTTTGATCACCGTTTTCTGGTGGTGGGCGTAGAAGGCCATACCGAGGATCATATCGCGTTTGTCGGCGATGGTAAGCTATTCTGCGGTGATGCTCTATTTTCAGCAGGATGCGGCCGCTTACTCGGTGGCACCGCAGAACAAGCCGTTAACTCATTGAAAAAGCTTGCATCCTTACCCATCGAAACTCAGGTTTTTTGTGCGCATGAATACACCGCGGCTAACGTCGCTTTTGCATTAACCGTTGAACCGGAAAATGATGCGCTACATTTGTATAGAGAAGAAGTAAATAGGTTGCGTGCGCAGCAAAAACAGACTCTACCGAGTACCATTGAGCGCGAACGGCGCATAAACCCATTTTTACGAACGAGCGAACCGACTGTGATTCAAGCGGTGAGTGGCCGAGCCACTGATGACAGTGAGCTAGAAGTATTCAGGGCGCTGCGGCAGTGGAAGGACGAATTTTGAGCTGAGTCTCTTGTCATCAATAGAGCCAGCCCCTATTATCATCGGCTATTTTGGACGAAGGTTTTATGCAATGAAGTACCGTTTTGTTATCTTGAGCACCCTGTTGCTGAGCGGCTGTCAGCTGACAGGTGATGCTCAGAATACGGATATCGCAACAAAAAAGACCCCAGTCGCGGCTACTCCGGTTAAAGCAACACCGACCGTTTCCGCGACCAAGAAACAACCGACCCCAGCGACACCAACGGTACTTTCACCGCAAATGCAGGAGGATGTGTGGCAACGAATCAGCATGCAGCTGTCACTGCCCGTCCCTAATAACAGCGCTATCCGCCAGTACCGCAATTGGTACCTGAAATATCCAAACCATATTGCCACCGTCGCGGAACGTGCCACTCCTTTCTTGCACTTAATTGTTGAGAAAGTGGAAGCGCGCAATATGCCACTTGAGATCGCATTGCTACCTATCGTCGAAAGCTCGTTTGATCAATTTGCTTACTCTCACGGTCGTGCCGCTGGCTTATGGCAGTTTGTACCAGCAACCGGTGAACGCTTCGGACTGGAGCAAAATTGGTGGTATGACGGTCGTCGTGATGTGGCAAAAGCCACCGATGCTGCCTTGGACTACTTGGAATACCTCAACGGTATGTTTGAAGGTAATTGGCTTCATGCTATTGCCGCCTACAATTCCGGTGAAGGCCGCGTTGCTCGTGCGATTCGTAATAATGAAAAGCGGGGCAAGCCAACCGACTTTTGGCATCTCGATTTACCCAAAGAAACCAGCAGCTACGTCCCCAAACTGATTGCACTGGGCGACGTCATTCGTCACAAAGACAAATATGGCCTTGAGGTTCCCGCCATCGCGAACAAACCCGCATTGGCATTGGTTGAACCCAACATCCAAATGGATTTAGCTCTGGCAGCCAACTATGCTGGCCTGAGCGTGTCAGAGTTACAAAGCCTTAACCCGGCTTACAACCACTGGGCAACCGCGCCTTCCGGTCCTACCCATTTGCTACTTCCTATCGATAAGGTCGATCGTTTCAACACCGAACTGGCGAAGAATAATAACCAAGGGCTACGCGTGGAGCGTTATTACGTCCAATCGGGCGATAGCCTGAGTGAAATTGCCGCCCACTACAATACGACGGTCAAGGTACTACAGCGCGCTAACCAACTGAATACCACGCGTATTCGCGTCGGTCAGCCTCTGATGATCCCAGTCTCATTGAAAGACGAATCTCAATACACCTTAAGCGCCCCACAGCGCCTTGCCGCGTTACAAGCCGCTGAACGCGACGGTTACAAACGTACCCATACTGTGCGCAAAGGGGATAGCTTCTGGACAATTGCTCGCCGTTATGACGTTGACTACCAGCAACTGGCAAAGTGGAATGGCATGAGCCCTAGAGATACCTTGAGTATTGGGCAAAAGCTGGTCGTTTGGGATAAAAACGATAACGCAAAACGTGTTCGTACCATCACTTATCAGATTCGCCAAGGCGACTCTCTAAGCAGCATTGCGCAGCGTTACAATGTGTCCGTGTCTGATCTGGTCAAATGGAATCAGCTACGCAAGAACGCCTATATTCAGCCGGGTCAGCGTCTTACCCTGCATATTGATATCTCGCGGAGTAGCGGCTCATGATGGTAGCGTCCTCCAACCCTTTGTTCGCCTTGCGTGATATTGTCATCCGGCCGAGTGCCTGCTTTGCCGCATTGAGCCAGCGTCCTGCATGGGCGTGGCTGGCGTACTTATTACTGTGCTTTAGCTCAATGGCGTTTTGGAACGCCTACTTCGACCACACTGATCTAGCTACCCTTCAGCGCGTGTTAACTCAAACACTCTCTATGTCCGAAGGCGATGCCCAGCAATGGTTGGAACGTGAGACCCTATTGGCGTCAGAGGTGCTAGGAGACTGGTTTGGACGCGCAGCGGTCATCTTCGCGCTGGCACTTTGGTTCCGTCTTGCCACTAAACAAGAAGCACCAACTTTTGGCTACCGACATTGGCTTGCAGCAACCAGCTTTATCCTACTGCCCGCCATCGTGGGTGATCTGGCTAGCTATACCAATATGATGTTGTCACCGAGTTTCATTCTACCTGCCCACGCAGATCTCAACAGCCTTAACGGGCTGTTAAAATTGCCGATGACGTCAGATTGGAGTGCTTGGGCGGCGAGCCTACCCATTCTTCTTCCTTGGTATTGGGTGCTCAGTATTACCGTCTTGGCCCTCTGGACGCCGCTTGAACAAGGTAAAGCGATTGTGGTTGCCACCCTGCCTTGGTTTGCCGTCTTTGGGGGATGGGCCCTGATGATTGCCGTTAGCTAATCACCTTCAACTGCGCCTCCATCGGAGTATGATCGGAGGCGCCGTTATCCAACGCTTTTGCGCCTTCCACCACTAACCCTCTATAAAAAACATGATCCAACGGCAAGCCAAATTTCGTGATCCGCTCATCCGGGCTAAACGCCATTTCCTGAAGCGATAATCTAGAGACCATTGCCCTTACCGCCTCTAAACGACGCTGAGACCAAGTATTGAAGTCCCCAGCGAGAATAATCGGCCCTTCAACCTGCGCGAGCACTTTTTCTAACGCCGCCAGCTGTTTCTTATACGCTGACATGGCGTACGTAAAGTTAATGCTATGAATATTTACCACTGCCAGTCGCTGACCATTAGACAGTTGATATTCGCTGTACAAAGCACTTTTCGGCAGCCTTAGATAAGGTTCAACGGCGATATATGCACAGCTATGCATAGGATTAACCTGAGACAAATTCATCACCCCAGCCACAGCATCTTGCATAGCAAACGCATAAGCCTGATCGTAGTGAAGTGACGCTTGGTTTATCCAGCGAGAAAGCTGAGGACCAAAACTGGCTTCTTGCAATAACATTAACCGGTGAGGGTCACGGTATTGACTCAGCGCCGTCTCCCAATGAGGACGTTGCTGTTTATAAATATTCCACACCAATAATGAAAAATGCCCGTCTTCATCCAATGGAGAAGCATGAATATAATCAACACATTGCCGATGAATACCTGAGACGGTATGCAACTGGGTACTATCTGGCACGGTAAAATAGCCATTTACACCCACCACAGCGGCCGGCACTAGAATCGCTGTGCCCCACGCCATCGCTTTACCAATTCGCCGTTTCATCACGTCTACCACTTTTGATTACTCAGCCACTGTGAGTATAACCTGCCATCAGTTCGGGCGCCGATTTTGCGCGTCTTGCGGTTAAAATACAAGCAAAGATCTCACTTTATGACTTGCCGATAATCGAGCCCCAGAGATAGGATGTGAAAGCAATAATAACAATATACATTCAAGGAGCGACGCCACATGCTCAATAACCTATTTGTGTATGGCACCCTGTGTCCGGGGGAACGGAATCATTATTTACTTGCTGATGTTCAAGGAGACTGGTATCCCGCTACATTGCAAGCAGTACGCACGGATCGTGGATGGGGATCGGCAAAAGGCTATCCAGGGATTGAACTCAGTGACAATCCCGACGATATCGTGCACGGTTGGTTGCTAAAAGCAAAAGACCTCACGGCGACCATCCCCCAATTAGATGAATTCGAAGGAGCGGGCTATCAACGCGTTATTGTAGAAATTCGTTATCAACCAAATATGGATATGGTACAGACCACGACCGCCTTCACTTATGAGCTCTGCTTTAGTCATCAGCCAGAAGAAGCAGGCCCAAGCCAGTTTGTCGCCAAAAACTATTAGCGCTGTCAGACAGTCAAAAGCACCGACAAGCGTCAGTGCTTTTTGAGTAGCAGAGATAGATGGGTTCGACCGGTAATATTGAGGTCAAAAAAAGCACCGACAAATGTCGRTGCTTTTTAGATGGCAGGGGTGGAGGGATTCGACCGGGCTGGCGTTCCAGCRCCCAACACGCGGTTTCGATGACACACCCAAAACTATCCATCAGTTAGTTTATCAGTAGTATTGAGATCAAAAAAAAGCACCGACAAATGTCGGTGCTTTTTAGATGGCAGGGGTGGAGGGATTCGAACCCCCAACACGCGGATTTGGAATCCGCTGCTCTGCCAATTGGAGCTACACCCCTATAAATAGTGGCGGAGTGGACGGGACTCGAACCCGCGACCCCCGGCGTGACAGGCCGGTATTCTAACCAACTGAACTACCACTCCGCACCAATTCTGTCTCATCAAAGTCTTACGCATATCCGCTTTGATGCTTAAATTTTTGCTAACTAAAGCCCAACATTAAGCTCTAATTAGATTATCTTGTTTGATGCGATGAGGATGTTGAATCGAGACGCGCAGTGTATGCCAATACATGAGCATCGCAGATATCAACAGCATCGAGC
>NZ_MUFM01000060.1:0-6246 GCF_001996125.1 Salinivibrio sp. PR932
ATCGTATTTCTTTAAAACCATTCAAAAAATAAAAGCGTGATCCTAAACACGTTATTTATTGACAAACATAACAATAAGGAGGTTTAGATCACAAAAAAACCTGCTTATTACAATTCAAAACTTATTTATCAATGAAAAATAATCAGACGTAGATCACACTTAATTTCCCCGAAAAAACAAAGCCTCAACATGATGGATGTTGAGGCTTTGCCAACAATGAACATACAAGAATCGAGTTATTTCACGCTAGTCACGCAGCTTGTGTTCGCGCCAGTAGCAGAGACAGAGCGGATAAACACCTCACCTTTCACATTTGGACAAGCACTGTCTGCGTAAGTTAGCCAGTTCTTACCGTCTAGAGAGTGGAAATTACGAGCGACATCCGCCATCACACTACGGTAATCAAAACACGGCGCATATTTAATAGACAGTTGTGGTAAAAAAATCAGCATTTTGGCTACCTACAAGACCATTGGCAGCGCTAGAAGCAATGCGCAACGCGAGTCTCATCGCTATCCAATCCCTCACACCTATTGATTTCACACATAGTTACACAACGGTTCGCTTTTGCGCTTTACATCGATTGCGGGTCGATGAACACTGCTTGGCAGAGTATAATGACACCGATATCACGTAGAGTTAGCCACAGATTATGAGCAATACCATCGCGAAAAAGCCGAGCCCCCTGTTTGAAATCCTGTTCAACGTTTTCATCCCCTCGATCATCCTCATGAAGTTGAGCGGCGATGAATACCTAGGGACAGCCACGGCACTGGTCGTCGCTTTGGCCTTTCCTCTCGCTTACGGCGGGATGGATCTGGTCCGTAACCAGAAATTCAATTTTATCGCAGCACTGGGTTTTATCAGCGTTTTACTGACAGGCGGAATTGGCCTACTCGAGCTCGATACCCGTTGGCTAGCCTTAAAAGAGGCGCTGATCCCCGGCCTTATTGGCTTGGCGGTGTTAGGGTCAACCTTTACCCGCTACCCACTGATGCAGAAGTTAATACTGAATGACACCGTGCTCAACCTCTCGTTGATCAATCAGCGTTTAAAAGAGAGAGGACAATCCGACGCCTTTGAACGTTGCTTGATGTGGTCAAACTATCTGTTCGCCAGCACCTTTGTGTTCTCATCGGCGATGAACTACTTCCTTGCCACGTGGATTGTCACCAGCCCTGCCGGCACGCCCGCGTTTAATGAAGAGTTGGGCAAAATGACGCTGTACAGCTACCCGATGATTGCTATCCCTAGCATGTTGATGATGTTTGGTATTTTTTACTACATCTGGCGCCAGATACGCGCGATGACATCGCTTGAAACAGAGCAAATATTCCACCTGAAATAGCAAGCGCCCCGCGCGGCGTTCGGAACGGATCAAAAAAGGGAGGATAGCCTCCTCCCTTTAATATCACTTCCACCCTTGACGCCACTTCTCGTCACTTTTGAGCTCACGCCAGTCAATCGGATATTCTTTTTTCGACAGCACCGACTCGAGCACGCATAACACCACCACACCGTCTTCATCATACTCAACATCGGATACTACAAAGTGCTTCTCGCGATTAATAGGTTTGACCGCCGTCCACTTGCTATTGCGTAACTTGGCTGGATTAATCTGGTTCACGACTGCCCCGTTAGATACTGCATCGGTTAAACATAACGATATCTAGTACGAACGGGGTTCGGTTTGGTTCAGTGGTTGGGGTTGGTGTAACTCGTTCCCACGCGGGAGCGTGGGAACGAGAAAACTTTCTACATTAATTGACTAGAAATCTCTTGTAACACTGCTCTTGCTGCATTTTTACCATACAAAGAAAATCCTACTTCTTTTCCAGTAACATCTTTTAAAATTAGCAAATCAGAATCTATCCACATATCACGTTCTACAGTCTGTTCAGAGATATCAGATAGCTTTTCAATAGGCAATTTATAGGATAAGTAATATTTGTATTCCGATGAATTCCAATTTGCCATGTATGCACCATGTTCGGTAATGAAGAATACTCCCCATGACTTTAGATCTTTATCTTCATATAGTGTTGTATATTCTTTAAACAAAACTTTCTCTGAACCGTCTTTAATCATATCAAGTACTATTGGTTCAAAAGCCGGTGTGCTTATTGGACCCTGAGGTGTTTGCATCGGACCAGGAGATGAACACCCGAACAAAATAAAAACAAAGCCAAAAATCAAAAAATGCTTCATTGATTCATATCCTTAAAATATATAGTGCAGACTAACTYTCATGACACCCAGCACTGGAAACATGAGGAAAATTATATTTATGTATAAGCTATTCAAGAAACGCAGCTTCACCGATACAGACCCAAGACTCCCAACAGTTATTACCCCAATCTACTGACGCATCCTGAGAGCAAGTAGGATACAATACAGCATTGGCTCCTAGCTGAACAGCCTTTATCTTCAATTGAGTCATCGCTGCTTGTTCTGAAGTATCTCCACTAAATGCTGATCCTTTGCAAGAAATACCTTTTATTTTTCCTTTAGAGACATACTTTAAAGAACTAGGGTTTTGGATGATTTCGATTTCATTCATCGCTTTTATCTGCGTCAAAGATAAATCATCAACACGCTCGACCTGACCAAATCCGGCACAGCCTGTCAAAAATAAAGCCAACAATGGCACTAAAACTCCCTTCATTATTTTCTCCATTTTATAAAACAACATAAACAGAATGGATCCAACCAAAATATCACATCATTAATGCAATGTGAAAAAACTGACAAAATATGCGCTTACGGTCTGATATACTATATGAGTAAAAACTAAAAAATTCCCATTATTATCACCATCAACCAATTTCATACTTGATAGCCTCTATCATTTTTCTTGCTCTCAAATAAAAACTTGGCGTTCTCATTGAATGCTGGATTTCTTCATAGCTTTCTTCCTCATTGTCTTTGATTTTTTTCATTGTGGTAGAAAACGCATTTGGAAAGCCTTTATGAATGATCGTATTTCGTATAATCTCGAATTCTTTCACATACTCGTGAGCAACCGTGCTAAGAAGGCATTGGGATTCCTTAACTAATTTTCCATATGGATAATCTAACGATTGACCTTTGTCACAAATTATTCCTATCTTTCTACGAATCAAAGAAAAAACATACTCGGAGGCAGCTAATAACCATAGAGGATAGCATAGAGCTTCATCCAGATTCATTTCGTACTCTTTGCTCGTTTCAATTTCATTCTCAATATTACTTAAAACCCTACCCCAATATATCAAATTGCTTTTCGAACTAATTCCATCTAGAGGTTTTAACTCAGGCACAAAAAACTCCAATTATATTTGATGAAAAATAACATGTCTCGTCTCTTATTTTTTAACTCGCTCCCACGCCCATGCATGGTAATGCATATGGATTTTGAATCATGGGCACAATCCGCAACGAAATCACCGAACGGCACTTGATCTCTGTTCTAACATTCGTGGACAGCGACAATACCTTTAGCGAACAAGCTGATTCAATGCTCTAGGCAGCGTAATGTTACACTCGTGATGGTGCTGTTTGTATTTGAATAAAAGCTAGATATGCATTCCCACGCGGGAGCGTGGGAACGAGACAAATTATTACAACTAACTCGCTAGAACACGTTCTACCACATGGCGACATTTTTTCTGGTTTTTAAATAGACTTGCAGGGTATGCATCTGGATAATCCTCTTCGATAACAGAGAACGTTTTATGATAGATTTCATTTGTTAAATTTCTTATATGATCCTCTTCGCTAGTAGATAACTCTCCAATACCACTAAAAATAGAGGAATTTACGTTTTGGAAAACAAGAAACATGATCAACCTATTCCCATGAATAGCACAAAGTCTAGCTCGCCCTTCTGAATTCTGATGGAGCTCCTCAACCCTACTATCTATCACTCTAGATATTAGAACTTTACGCCATAGATTCGGACCATTAACGCTGTCATTAAACAATGCTCTGTAAGGAGCCTTGGATATGTCATCCCATAGACGACCAATTTCACGTTTTGCCTGAACAGCATAAGTATAGTCGTTATGAGAACATGCCAGGGATATAGTTGCTTGAACTAAATCAAATCCATCTATCCCGATTGGCAAAGAATCTCCAGACTTATAAACGTATCCAACATTCTCCAACAGTAGCTCATTTCTTATCCGCTCTTGGTTTGTATCAAGGGCAACGAAATCCCTGCGATCTATACGATTTTGCGTATTATTATTTCTGGTTATTTCTTTACCAAAATCTTCCGGCGTATCAGACAATGAAATTATTCTTATAGGAACTTTTGCATTTTGTACTGCATCTGGCTGCTTATCGAATGCTGCAGCTATAGAGCCAACTGTTTGAGCCCCGTTCACAATTTTAAAATCGCTACACTCGAAAACACCCATATCTCTTCCACTTCCTCCAATAGGCTTCCTACCCACATTAGCGCAAAGAGCTGTTATCCCATTGTTAAAATACCAAAGGTTTTCAGGCGATGTTAATACAGTTTCGGTAATACCTTCGTTTATCTCAGTATTTCCAAGATAAATACGGATATTTGGTGAGAATATTTGAGGAAAATGATCATGCCACCATATAGCTACTTCACTTGCAGAAACTTGACCGTAAAAAGCCATATAGGGTTCTCTAACTTGTCCCCACGAGTGCAGCGCAAGCTCTAAATCAATAGGCTGAGCTTCTGCTCCTCTAGCAACTGCACTATATATATTACTTTGTCTCAGCGTCTTGAAGGTCAAAATTTCAGTTGTATCATTAATTTCGGTTGTAACATCATGGATAATTGTTTCAACTTCCGAGCTCAGTGGCTGAGTACCTGTATAACATAAGACCATAACTATACGAGTTTGTGCATCATTTAAAGCTTGATCTATTTCCGGCTTTTTGTTGTTTATTTTATCGTTAAAGCGTTCAAATCTTGCATTTATAAGATCCTTAAAACCCTGCAAAAATTTCTGTGTATCTCCTACACTAACGCTACCTCCACCATCCTGATTCCATTTCGATTGAACGAGATATAAAACTCGATCAACTCTACTATAGTAAACAGCATCTAGCCCGTTATCCTTAAACCCATCTGTCACATATCTAGCAGAAACTTCGAATTCAATTTCTGCTTGGGTCTTTAAAGCATATGCAGCAAGAGAACGAGTTCTAAAGATCTGTTCTTTTTCATTATTACTTTTGTCTTTAACGTCATCGAGATCAATTAGATCTCGATAATTTTCTTCGAGATAAGCATTTATTTGTCTAAGGTGAATTATACTCATAATCTAAACTTCTCTTTTTTAGAGTTGTATCGGAGATCATATTGACTTACAGAAACTGTGGCACGCACTGTCTTCGGTATATCTGGCCTTTAGGCTGCTTAACCATCGAGTGTTTCACCACGCTACCGCCGATCAGTTGTCGGCACCTAACACGCCATTTATTGGCTACTTTGCGGGTTAGTGTATCAAGCGCTGTGTTGCTTTTCGTGCGCTATTGTCCAAAGTGTTAGCCAAGCCTTGTTTTGTTAGATTGGTCCCAAAAAGGCGAGTCGTAATCGCCTGATTCGGGTTTGAACGTTGCGAGTTGTTTGGATTGAACGAGATTTTAGGTAGGAAGAGGAGTGACTTTTGCTGACTGAATTGTTTCTTCAATCAGTGCTTCATATGTTGCTGCTTGTCCAGCCGGGAGCAATTGACGATGCATTTCTCGGCGCACGTTTGTATCAAATAAGCGTTCTGCCACCCATCCGGTTAGATAAAGTGCCGATAAACATCCACCAGCCGTGGCGATATTGCCATCAATCACTAACGGCTGGTCTTGCACTTCTGCGCCCATGGCTTCAAGGGTAGGTTTAGCATCGGGATGCGTGGTCAGTTGACGCCCGCCTAACAACCCTAATCGATACAAAATAAAGGAGCCCGCACAAATCGAGCCGATAAGTTGGTGATTGGGATTAAGCGATAGAGCTTTCATAAACGCATCGTCGTTTAATGCGGCAGGTACGCCTTTATAGCCACTGGTAATCAATACAACATCAGCTTCACTTGCTTCACTGAGTTCACCATCTGTTGTTACCGAGAGCCCAAGCGTCGATGTGTGTTCGGATTTGGTACCAAGTGCGCGTACATTCCAATGTTGAGAGAGACGTCCAAAGATGTCGCGCATGAGAAAGAAATCGATGTCGGTAAATGCATCAAATAGCACAATCGCAACGGTATACATAATATCCTTTTACATTATAGC
>NZ_MUFM01000061.1:0-4348 GCF_001996125.1 Salinivibrio sp. PR932
CAGCAGTATCATATCTAATATTATTAAATATAACTCCGTCATCGTCACTATCTTTTCCACGATATTTTGTTGCAGAAGATGATGTTCCCACCCAACCCAATGGAATGAATGACTTTAAATATTTTTTTTCGAGAGTAAGACCAATTGTCGCAAGGTTTACATCTGGAGGCACTGTTAGGAAAAGGTTGCCATTTTGTTTTTCTTTAGCTTCGACAAGGAGAGACCTATGAAACAATGAATTTGAATACATCTGTGGTAGCTCGAAATAGGCTTGAGCACCTAGAAGTGATAAGAAGATTTCTTTATTGGAATCTAAAACAGAAAACTCTTCTCTTGCCGTATACTGTATAGCTTTATTTCCATGAAGCTTTGACGCACCTTCCCAAAAGTAGTGTGCCCTGCTGGAAGCTATTATTCTTAAGCCTTTTCTTTCGCATATATTGGTAAGTCTATCTGCCAAGTCAAAAAAGTAGCTTTGTAAACCATCATCTACACCTAAAAAAATGACCCAACTACCAGTGGCAAATGATATCGCACTCGAAAAGTTACCGATAGCACCTAGGTTTTCTTCTTGAAAAACAACTTTTATGTTCGGGTTGTCGATTTCTTTCAGGTATTCCCTTGTCCCATCATTTGAGCAGTCATCTACAATGATTAGCTCATAATCATTATAGTCTTGGGTTATAATGGTATTGACGCAATTTTCTATGTAGTCTAATCCATTGTAGACGGGAAGTATTATGCTGTACTTTACGGTTTCTTTYTTCATTAACAATATGTGCGCTCAGATATGATTGAATTACGTAGAAATAGTTATTTAGCTCTATAGTTTATAAGTCGCTTACAATACGATTAATATCATTCTCATCGACCCACCATCCACAGGGCAAATTTAGTTGTTTCTTTGAAAACTCATTCACTCCTCTTAAATGTAAATGCTGGCCTGAAGGACCAAAAATGGAGTAAAGATCATTCCTTAAATGAATTTTAGAGGCATATATTCCTTGGTTTCGAAATCTATTAAGAAGCTCATCTCTTTCTTCACTAAGTATAGTAAACGCCCAATACGAAGGATTTACCCCTTCTCTTTTACTCAACACTTTTGTGCCTGGCAGATTTTTAAAATACTCTTCCCACAATAATGCATTCTTTCTTTGTTTTCCTATCAAATCACTAACAAATGGCATTTGAGAAGAACCGACATATCCAGAAACATTATTTAGTGTCGCTGAATCACCAACAACGTTAATATCACACTCAGCCGAAATCTCTCCCATTTGGTCTCTGAATTTAGTTCTATTAACGCCTAGATCTCTCATGAGAATAGCTTTTTGATATAACTTTTCGCAGTTTAAAGACAATCCAGCTCCATCGATCGCGTTAGGTAAGCGCACAGGGGTAAAAGAATAACACACGATATCTGTATCTGTATTTCCTATCTTTTTTCCTTTATATTCAGCACCAAAGGATTCAGTTGCATCCTCTATGACTGGTATATTATTTTTCTTAGCAACTGCATTTATTTCTTCTATATAACCTGGATTTCCGGACCAATGGTAATGAATAATAGCTCTGGTTTTATTTGTAATCTTATTTTTAACATCATCAGGATTTAGTGAACCAGTAAAAGGGTCGATGTCAGCCCATATCACTTTTGCCCCAAGATAGACAATAGGTTGTGTTGTCATTAGACAWCTCATAGGAGAGACTATAACCTCATCACCTGGCTTTATATCAATTAATTTTAAAGCAAAAAGAATTGAGTTGCATGAAACTGCAAGAACTTTGTCGTTGCCAATAAAAGAGCTTAATCTACGTTCGAATTCTTTGGTGTATTCACCATAGCTTAGTTTACCGGAATATAGTAAGTCGCTAATATCATCCGATAAAATATCTGGCATAAAAACTTTAAATATAGGAATCATAGCTTACCAGC
The DNA here is from genome assembly GCF_001996125.1 of Salinivibrio sp. PR932. Taxonomy (NCBI): domain Bacteria; kingdom Pseudomonadati; phylum Pseudomonadota; class Gammaproteobacteria; order Vibrionales; family Vibrionaceae; genus Salinivibrio; species Salinivibrio sp. PR932. Next base: position 1,937 of record NZ_MUFM01000061.1, read on the forward strand.
CTTGTTTAATTGTATTGACAATATACTCCCTATGCTCTTTCTCTATCCACCATCCGCAAGGAATATGAACCCATGATTTCTCATATTCATCAAGGTTTGGTAAATGAGATTTGCTATCACGAAATATTGCGTGCATATCATTTCGTTTGTGTAAATCAGATACAGCAATGCCTTTTTCGTTTAGAACACGAATAAAAGATGGTTTATCCTCTACTTTAACTGTATATAACCAATACGATGGCTCTGTTTTTTCGTAGTAATCGAGCAATTCTAATCGAGGAATATCTGCTAACCATTGGTCATAATATTTTCCATTTTCTATATATTTACTTATAACTTCTTTCATGTATCGTAATTGTACTAGTCCAATAGTCGCATTCACATTATTCATGTGGTATTTGTAGCCTTGCACCTCAATATTATTTTCTTTTCTAGTTAAAGACTTATCTATACCAAACCAACGGATTAGCTTTGCTTTTTCAAAGAGTTCATTGCTCTTTAAACACAACACCCCCCCATCGACAGTCGTTAAGTGCTTGATAGCTTGAAATGAGAAAACGGTAAAATTAAAGTGGCTTCCTAATTTTTCTCCGTTGAAAGAAGCACCAAATGCATGTGCAGCATCTTCAATTATTGGAATATTATACTTGTTCTCAATTTCTTGGAATTTCTTAATATTTGTAGGGACCCCAGCATAGTCAACTATTACTATTGCTCTAGTTTTTCCTGTGATTTTTTTTTCAACATCTTTTGGGCATATATTTCCAGTATCTAAATCAATATCTGCCCAAACAATATTCGCACCAGTTTGCTTGATCACTGTGTTAGTGGGCTCGGCTGTTAGAGGAGTAGAAATCACTTCATCTCCTTTTTCAACTCCGGCCAAGAGCAATGCTATATGCAATGCAGAGGAACCACTATTAACACTCAAACAATGTGGAGAACCAAGAAAGTCTGCTACCTTGCTCTCAAATCTATCTACAGCATCCCCTTGGGCTATATAGCCTGAGTATAATACTTTTTCTAATTCAGGCATTAATACTTCTTTTGGAGGCAAGAAAGTTTTTATCAATGGTATCATTAGGCAGACCTCAACTCATTTTTAACATAGTCAAGATTTAAAAGAAGCTCTTTGATTTCATTAACATTCAATCTTCTAGTATTATGAGAATTATATTCATCGTAATCTAACTTATTTGCCTCCCCCGATACATACTTAGTATAGTTTAGATCTCGATAATCGGCGGGCACCTGATAAAAGCCTCCCATATCTTTCGCTTTGGCCATTTCTTCTCTTCCGCACAGTGATTCAAATAGTTTTTCACCGTGTCGCTCGCCAATAATTTTAATCTCGTTATTTGCTTCAAAAATTTCTTTTAAAGCAATAGCTAGATCTCCAACTGTCGCTGCAGGCGCTTTCTGTACAAAAATGTCACCCGGATTGGCATTTTCGAAGGCAAATAGAACTAGATTTACCGAGTCATCGAGAGACATCATAAACCTTGTCATATCTGGATTCGTTACGGTCATTGGTAATCCACTCTTTATTTGCTGAATAAAAAGGGGGATTATCGATCCTCTTGACGCCATTACATTGCCATACCTTGTGGTACAAATGATTCCTTGATTTGCTCTCACTCGGTGATCACGAGCTTTAGATATCGCTAACTTCTCCATCAGAGCCTTTGTCATACCCATACTATTAATTGGATATACTGCTTTATCTGTACTTAGAACGACGACTCTTTCTACATCGTTGACAGCAGCAGCTTCAAGCACATTTTCAGCTCCTAATAAATTAGTCTTGATCGCTTCAAGAGGATAGAACTCACAAGATGGCACTTGTTTAAGAGCGGCTGCATGAAAGAGATAATCAACTCCTCGCATAGCACTGTTAATACTATCAAAGTCTCGAATATCGCCAATGAGGAAGTTAAGTTTGTCATTCTTGTACTTAATCCTCATATCTTCTTGTTTTTTCTCATCTCGACTGAATATTCTTATCTCTTCAATATCAGAATCAAGAAAACGTTCTAAAACTGCATTGCCAAACGAACCTGTTCCTCCGGTAATCATCAGAACTTTATTTTTAAACATTTCTTATACCTTTAGTAAAAATACGCATTTCTCTCTCGAGTAAAAATATCATAAGACAACTCCCGAGTGCATTAGTAATCAAAGATGCATATACAGCACCAATTCCGCCTATGAGAGGTATCAACAAGTAGTTAAAAATCGCTATTGAAAAAATGGACAAAATTGATAAATACAGGTGTATTTTTGTCTTACCAATGATGTATGTAACCTGTGAATACGCAAATAATACTACATATGGTAGACCTGACCATATTTGTATGGATAAATATTTCCCCGCTATTTCAAAATCATTCCCATAGAGCAATACTATAATAA
>NZ_MUFM01000062.1:0-3552 GCF_001996125.1 Salinivibrio sp. PR932
GTTGTTGATAATGTACTGGAAGGTAAAAAGCAAAAGATTAATGTTACCAATATGGAATCGAGTTTCATTCTAAAACTGCTAACAAACGCTTCAAGAGGGACAGTGGACTTGATCCGTTTTACTGGACACGCATCGACGACCTGAGGAGGTCAGTATGCCAGCCTATAAAACGGGTAAAAAGACAGCGCAATATTCACTAGACTTCAAACTGAAAGCGGTTGAATGGAGCTATGAAACGCATCGAACAGTGAAGTCGGTTGCAGAGGCGCTTGATATCCATCCATTCATGCTATCGAAATGGCGTAAAGCATATCGAGATGGAGAGTTTGGTATGGTCAAGTCCCAAAAAAGTAAAGTGAAGCCAGACAAGGTGAAGGATGAGTTATCGGCACTCAAGAGACGGATCACGGAGCTTGAAGAGAAAAGTGGTGCTTGGCGAGATCAACGCCAATAAAGAATCGAGCAGACATGGTTACCCCCATTATCCAATGGCTGCACCTAAGTGTGGCAGATCTTCAAGAGGGGGAATCCATGTCATTCGTTAGTTGCTAAAGGAGAAATATGAAAGAATTATCAGGTGGGCGAGAGTCTGCAATTTATCGTGATGGTGAAATTATTTATCGACCATTACAATTATGGAGCCCAACAATTCATAAGCTGTTAACGCATTTACAAAGCTCAGGCTTAACAGAGTCGCCTAGATTTCTTGGCATTGAAGGGAAACAAGAAAAATTAAGTTTCGTTGTTGGTGATACTTATAATTATCCATTAGTTGGTGCTATTGCAACGTCAGAAGCTTTGAGATCAGCAGCTAAATTGCTTAGAAAAATTCATGACTCAACAGCATCGTTTGTCAGTAATAACGACATCGTAAATTTACCGTGGATGCTCGACCCACGAGAGCCATTCGAAGTTATATGTCATGGTGATTTCACGCCGTACAATGTAGCACTTTCAGGAAATTCAGTAGTTGGTGTGTTTGATTTTGACACAGCACATCCCGCTTCAAGAGTGTGGGACTTAGCTTATTCAATATATTGTTGGGCACCTTTTAAAACGGACAGCATTGATGGCCTTGGCACAATGGAAGAACAACTTTTAAGGGCAAGGTTATTCTGCGATAGCTACGATGCTACATATAGTCAAAGAGAGCAGCTTGCGGATGCAATGGTTCGGCGATTAAATGCCCTTGTGAACTTTATGCGAAAAGAAGCAGATAGTGGCGACGAGCAATTTGCGACAAACATTGAGGAAGGGCATCTACAATCTTACCTTAATGACATAGATTACATCGAAACTAACAAGCACAAAATTCAGCGCGCGCTGTGCAACTAACAACGCTTCAAGAGGGACAGCCAACGCGCGGCATGTTTACTATGCGTTGGTCATTGTTGGTACGGTGTTATGCGGAAAGTTGGTCGTGGCGTTGGCTGCCCCTTAAGCGGGCGTTAGAGTGCCGAGTTCAACATAGGAGTATAGTTTATGGATAAACACATCGTTGTTTTAGGCGGTGGTGGTTGGATGATGGGAGAAAAACAGAGCAAATTAGACCGTTATGCACTTGATCTTACGGGCAAGCGTGAACCAAAAGTTTGCTATCTTTCTACAGCAACTGGTGACGCAGAAGAAGCTATTCAACGTTTTTACGATTCAGGTCTTAGTTGTAATTTGACCCATTTTCCATTGTTCAAACCAGACTCCAATTGGCGCACAAAGCTGCAAGAGCAAGACGTTATATATGTTGGGGGCGGTAATACCCGTTCAATGTTAGCTATCTGGCGAGAGTGGGGCATAGATACAATACTCAAAGAATGCTACGAAAATGGTGTGGTATTGTGCGGTATGAGTGCAGGGGCTATATGTTGGTTTGACTTAGGCATCACCGACAGCAATCCCGAAGAATATACAGTTATTGACGGCTTGGGTTTCGTGCGTGGTCTAGCCTCAGCTCATTTTAATGGCAGTGATGAAAAGGCTGACTTATTTTCTGATTTTTCTCAAAATAACAGTAGTGTACCGTGCTATGGTATTAGCGATTATGCCGCCCTGCACTTTGTTAATGGTAAATTATATCAGACGGTTACTAGTAAATTTGATGCAAAAGTAACGTTCGAAAATGCACTCTAACACATATGAGCTCTTCTCCGGTCAATAGGCAATAGCATTTTTTGGCAGCGTCAGTAGCCAATGCTTTCGAACAACTAAATCGTCTACTTCGTTCTGTCATTTCCGCCATTAAGTCATTGCTTACGGCAAACACATATAGAAGGTCTCTTACTGCGGTCTCACCGCTGCCTGCCAATCATGTGACAGGGCCATTAGACATTACTTCCGTTCCCACGCAGGCGCTATTCAAAAAGAAAGCTAAACGTTTGTTTTCCTGTTATCTTCAGGCTCAGTTTGGGGGTAAGCAACGTTGTTGTCCGTTGAAGCGGTTGCGAACCAGCTCTCTGGCCTAGGATAGCGTAGTTGGAGATTAGGTGCAGGATGATTGTACCGACTAAACGTGTTGGAGACATGGGCTTTCAAATTAGCACCGTGACGCATGATTTTGGTTCGGCGGCGAAGTAAATCGCGAGTGGCCCTCATCGCTTTTGGATAGATATAAGCCAGCGGAAAGTTACCGCCCCTGAGAAGAGAAGCAATGTTATAGGAATCAATGCGGTCGTTCTTGGTTTTGCCGCCGTGAATTAATTGAGCGTTATACGATTAAGGAGAAAAATGAAGCCGGATTTACACGGAAGTAGAATCATATTGAGATCTATTCAACCTAAGGATTGCAACGATCTATTTGAAATTTATGGTGATATTCAAACAATKGAATTTGCCTCAGATCCAGTTTTTACATCGAAAGATCTGATAGTTCAGATGCTAGAAAGTGTCGTCCGACTAGAGAAATCAGGTGAATCGTTGGAATGGGCGATTATGGATCAAGCGACAAACAAGGTTATTGGAACCTGCGGCTTACATAGCTTTAGTGATAATGGTGATTCCTGTGAAGTCGGATGCTTACTAAATTCATCGTACTGGCGACAAGGGTATATGTCGGAAGCTCTTAGTTTATTATTTTCACATGCTCAATCTTTGGGTATTGAAAGGTTGTATGCAGATATTGATGAGGGTAACTTTCGGTCTCAAGCTTTGTTTAATAAGCTAGGTTTCAAAGCTAAAAACGGTCAGTTTCAGCGCTTGGTGTGAGGCGTCGCATAACACATATGAGCCCTTCTCCGGTCAATAGGCAATAGCATTTTTTGGGCTACGCCAGCAGCTAATGCTCTCGAACAACAAAGTCGTCTACTTCGCTCTGTCATTTCCGCCATTAAGTCATTGCTTACGGCAAACACATATAGAAGGTCTGTTACTGCGGTCTCACCGCTGCCTGCCAATCCTGTGACAGGGCCATTAAACATTACTTCCCGTTCCCACGCAGGAGCGTGGGAACGAGTTATCTCAGGAGCAATGAGTAACCGTCCACGGATGTCCTCTCGCTATACACACGTAGGAGTGTAGGAACACTATAAAAAATTAACTCGATATAGTAATCTCTTATAT
>NZ_MUFM01000063.1:0-3430 GCF_001996125.1 Salinivibrio sp. PR932
CGCCTATTATAGGCGATGATCACGTTATTAACTCTTTGAATTTAATAAATAGAGAATTGTTTGGCTCTAACTTAACATACGTTGGCCATGAAAACTATATATCTTATATCAACCGAGAAGAAGTCACTGCCGTTATATTAAATGAAGATATTTTCAATTCCGTTGAACCCGAAATAAAAGATAAAAAGACGTTTTTCGTTGTTGAGAACCCAGAGGACGAATTTTATAGTCTTCACAATTATCTATTAAAGAACACCGAATTTTATAACGACGACAAAGAATCTGTATATGGTGATAATCTTAATATTCACCCTACCGCGGTTGTAGAAGATGGAGTTATCATAAAAGATAATGTAACTATCGGACCTCATGCAGTTATTCATAAAGGTTCTATTATAGGAAATAATGTTGTCATTCATTCTGGTGCTAGAATAGGAAGCCAAGGGTTTCAGGTTATATATTGTGACGCTGTTCCTCATCTGATCCAGCATGTTGGCGGTGTAAAAATACATGATGACGTCTCTATTGGCGCAAATTCTTGTATAGCAAATAGTTTGTTCGATGGATACACTGAAATTGGTAAGTCAACAAAAATCGATGCATTGGTTTTTATTGCACACAATTGTAAAGTAGGGAAAAATTGTGTAATAACTCCGGGCGTCGTTATGGCAGGAAGTTCGCTAGTTGACGATGGTGTATGGTTGGCTCCTAACTCGGTTGTTCTTAACGGTGTAGAAGTAGGCGATAACTCGCTGGTCTGTTCACATTCGTTGGTAATGAAAGACGTACCTGCAAATACAAAGGTAATTGGTATGCCAGCTAGAAAAGTAGGTAAAATAGAAAGCAAATAGTTTTATTGGTCAGCTTGTATAATGATGCAGACATACAGGTATACGGAAAAACAGGAGTGCAAAGTGAGACAAATTATATTAGATAAGTTCAATGAAGCCTTGGAGCAAACAGATAGTGAACAATTTTACTCGACGATGGCCGATGAACAAGTTTTGCTAGATTCTGGGTTAGACTCTCTTGGGTTTGCTATTTTGGTAGCCTTGCTTGAAGAGGAATTGGACTTCGACCCATTCCAGGAAATGGACGAGGCTATATATCCTACAACATTTGGTGAGTTTGTGGCTATTTATGAGAAGCGACGTGCATAAGAAAATTGTTGGTTTTTTAAAAAACGTTCCCTGTGAAAGAGTTTTTTTAAAGCTTGAAGATATTAGTTATACCTATAGAGATATATTAAGTCTATGTTCGGATTTTAAGCTCAAATATTCTGACTTGAGCGATAAAAATTGCGCAGTGATTTCAGATGATAGGGAATCGCTCGCAATCTATTTGCCAGTGCTGGATAGTATTTGCAATAGCGTTTTATTACAGCCTAGGGATTCTATTAATCAAACTGATTGGTACGATCGCGCTGCAATTGAATATATCGTTAGAGTAGGAAATCGAAAAATAGTTTCTGTAGAAAAGATAGAACAACCCGTTGTCGCGAAACAATCAAATAAATACAACACGAGTTTTATATTAGCGACTTCTGGAACAACAGGGCAACCTAAGCTAGCGTCTTATTCTTTAGAGTCTTTAACTGCAAAATCTCAAAAAAATATAGAACGTGGTTGCGATTTTATATGGGGACTGACGTATGACATTACAAGATTTGCAGGCTTGCAAGTATACTTACAAGCCGCTGTAGCGGGTTCAACGATAGTCCTTCCCCAGAATAGTGATAATACTGACTCAATGGTCTGCTCTTTTATCAACAATAGTGTCAACTGTCTATCTGCTACTCCCTCATTTTGGCGGAAAATATTAATGAACAGCTCTCATAGAGAAATGCCTTTAGAAAGGATTACTCTTGGAGGAGAGATCGTTAACCAGAACATATTAAATGCATTATGTAAGAGCTTTCCTAGTGCGAAAGTTATTCATATCTATGCCTCTACAGAAGCCGGGGTCGGCTTTTCCGTCAAAGATAAAATGGAAGGATTTCCTGCTGAGTATTTGTTAAATGGAATTGACGGAACCCGACTAAGGGCTATAGATGGATCTTTATGGATTAAGAACTCAAATAGATGCACCCATTTTTTGAAAGGAAATGTAGAAATAGATGAACAAGGCTATATCAACACCGGAGATTTAATCGAGGTTAAAAAGGATAGAGTGTTTTTTCTTGGGCGAGCGAACGGCTCAATAAATGTTGGCGGCAATAAAGTCATGCCCGAAAAAGTTGAGGCAATACTTGAAGAGTGCCCCATTGTGTCAATGGCAAAAGTATTTGCTAAGAAAAGCTCAGTTTTAGGCGATTTGGTCAGCGCTGATTTGGTTCTCACCCCTGAGGGAGAAAGCATTCCAAAGAAAGACTTAAAATCTCGTGTTGTAACGTTCTGTCGAGATAAATTGGAACCTTTCGAGGTGCCAGCTATAGTAAAACGAGTAGACTTTATTGAAACCAACTCTACTGGAAAAAAAATTAGGAACGGGAAATGAAAAATGTCGTTGTTACTGGATCTGCTAAAGGACTAGGTCTTGAAGTATCTAAGCAGCTTGCTGATTGCGGTTATCGTGTAATAGGTATCAGTAGGAGTTTAACGAAAGAATACAGGAAATTAATGGAAGATTTTTCTAATCAAGTTTACTTTTACGAGTTTGACTTTTCCGATATTCCCTCTATTGCAAAAGTAGTTAAAGAAATAACTCAAAGCCATGGTCGCATTTATGGATTAGTAAATAATGCAGCACTAGGGAATGATGGTGTTCTTGCTACGATGCACGAAAGCGATATTTCAGAGTTAATAAGAGTTAATCTAGAAGCTCCAATTCTAACGACGAAATATGTTACCAGATCCATGCTTCTGAATAGAGAAGGCCGAGTGATTAATATTGGTTCAATAATTGGTTCGACTGGCTTTAATGGCCTAAGTGTTTACGGCGCTACTAAATCAGCAATGAATGGGTTTACTAAGTCGCTAGCTAGGGAGTTAGGTAAAGCTCAGATTACAGTAAATACACTGGCTCCTGGTTATATGGAAACTAATATGACTCATGGCTTAGAAGGTGACAAGTTAGAAAAAATTAAAAGGCGCAGTTGTTTGGGCAGATTAGCGAACGTATCCGATGCTGCCAGTATGGTTGTGTATCTTTTGTCTGATAAAGCTTCAGGTGTAACGGGTGCTACGTTTACCGTTGATGCGGGTAGTACAGCATAGAACTAAGTAATACTCTAGTTATAGACCCGGGTCTAAATTACATTGATCAAGAAAAAGATCCTGTATTAAAGGGAGTGGTCTCTTTACCTATCTCTCTTTTTTTATTTGTATCTTATATCGCTCATGCGAAGCATCATTACAATGTTCAAGATTGGAAAATTACTTGATAGTATGCGTATAAAAAAAATAGTATCCCAAATAGTCCCAGAATCAAT